>NZ_JBEXNT010000055.1:0-54920 GCF_040611255.1 Kitasatospora sp. NPDC002965
GCCCGGTACTTCGAGTCGGTCGAGGTGGTCGAGCTGCACCACGACCGCAAGGCCGACGCGCCCAGTGGCCGCCGGCCCCGGGGGCCGGAGCCGGGCCGGGAACGCCCGACGGGCCAGGCCCGGCCAGTGCCTTCCGGCGGCGGTCGAGGGCCCAGGCGAGCACCGCGATCACCGCCCCCGAGGCCGCCAGCCCGGAGCCGACCAGCGTCGGCGAGGTCCAGCCGAGCCCGGCGTCGAGGGCGAGCCCACCGAAGTACGCGCCCTGGGCGTTGGCGAGGTTGAACGCGCCCTGCACGGTCGCCGAGGCGAGCGTCGGCGCGCCGCGGGCCTCGCGCAGGACCAGGGTCTGTACGGCCGGCACGATCGCGAAGCCGAACAGCCCGACCAGCACCACCGTCACCGCCGCCGACCACTCGGTGCGTGCGGTCACCGCGAACAGCGCCAGTACGGCGGCGAGCAGCAGGAACGCGGCGCAGACGGTCGGTCGCAGCGCGCGGTCGGCCGCGTATCCGCCGAGCACGTTGCCGATGGTCATCCCCACCCCGAACAGGGCGAGCACCAGGGTCACCGACCCGGTCGCGTAGCCGGAGACCTCGGTGAGCAGCGGGGTGATGTAGCTGTAGCAGGCGAAGAACCCGCCGCAGCCGAAGACCACGGTGGCCAGCGCCAGCCAGAGCTGGCCGCTGCGGAACGCGCCCAGCTCGTGCCGGAGGCCGGCCTGGGCGGGGGAGGGCAGGTGCGGGACCAGCCGCGCGATCGCGATCGTCCCGGCCACGCCGATCACGACCACGACCAGCATCGTCGCCCGCCAGCCCAGGTGCTGGCCGAGCAGGGTGGCGGCCGGTACGCCGACGATGTTGGCGACGGTCAGGCCGGAGAACATCACGGCGACGGCCCGGGCCCGCCGGTGCGGGGCGACGAGTTCGGCCGCGGCGACCGCGCCCGCGCCGAAGAAGGCGCCGTGCGGCAGCCCGGTGATCAGCCGGGCGGCGGCCAGGGACCAGAAGTCGGGGGCGACCGCGCAGAGCAGGTTTCCGGCGGCGAAGAACCCGGCGAGTGCGACCAGCACCGTCTTCCGGGGCCGGCCGGCGGCGAGGGCGGTGAGCAGCGGAGCGCCGACCACCACGCCGACGGCGTAGGCGGAGATCAGCCAGCCCGCCTGCGGGATGGAGACGTCCAGGTCGCCGGCCACTTGGGGGAGCAGCCCCATGGCGGCGAACTCGGTGGTTCCGATGGCGAAGGCGGTCACGGCCAGGGCGACCAGCGCGAGAGGCAAGGGGATACTCCGGGACGAGCGGGAGGAGTCAGGATTGTTCGGCCGAAATCCTAATCCGGTCTGATGACCACACCGTGTGGCGGTCATGGCGGACCGGTGACGTACGGGGGTCGCCAGTCGGGCGCTCGCGCGCAAGACTGGGAGCATGTGCCGCAGTATCAAGACGCTGAGACCACCCGTGACGCCCGACGCCTCCGAGGAGGACTTCCGGGCGGCAGCCCTCCAGTACGTGCGGAAGGTCTCCGGTTTCCGGGCCCCCGCCGCGCACAACCGGGAGGCTTTCGACCGGGCCGTGGACGCCGTGGCCGAGGCGACCGGGCGGCTGCTCGACGAACTGGAGGTCCGCGGCGCCGTCGCACGGTCCGCCGGAGCCTCGGCCTAGCACCGGCCACGGGCCCGCACCGGCTCGGCGGCGACCAGCGCCCGGGGCCGTGACGAGAGGCGACGACCAGCGGCAGACCGGCGGTGACCCGGAACGACCCGGAGTGACCGGCAGGACGAGCAGGACGAGCAGGGACCAGGAGGCCGGCGATGAGTTCAGCCAGCCGTTACGCACTCACCTTTCCCGGCACCCCCGGCACCCAGGCCCCGCAGGACGTCGTGGTGGTCGCCCGCACCAGCGCGACCGGCCCCGGCGGCCACCCGGTGTACGAGGACGCCAGCGGCATCGTCCGGGCCGAGATCAGCGACGCGGGGGAGGTGCGGATGCTCGCCAGCGGAGGCCATCAGACGCCGCACTTCCCGGTCCACGCCGAACCGCTGCCCTGAGCCCGCTGCCCTGAGCCCGCTGCCCTGAGTCCGCTGCCCTGAGCCCGCCGCCCTGAGCCCGCGGCCCGCTGCCACCGGGCTCCGTCCACTGTCCGGAACCCGCCCCGACCGCCGGGCCCCGCGTGCGGCGTCGGGCAGAATCGCGGTATGACCACAGCGAGCTGGCAGGGCACGGTCATCGCCGAGAGCGATGACACCACCGTCGTCGAGGGCAACCACTACTTTCCGGCCGACTCGGTGCGCGCCGAGTACCTGCGTCCGTCCGACACCACCACCGTCTGCGGGTGGAAGGGCACGGCGGCCTACTACACCCTCGACGTCGACGGGCTGACCAACCCCGACGCGGCCTGGTACTACACCGACCCGAAGCCGGAGGCGGAGCACGTCCGGGACCGGGTGGCGTTCTGGCGCGGGGTCGAGATCACCGGGTGACGCGGCGGGGCGGCGGCGGGCGGCACGCGGCCGTGGCGGGACCGTCACAGGACCCGGACACCGGTGGTGCGTACCGCGACGCACCACCGGGTACCCGCAGAACATGGCAATCTTCAGGAAGCCGGGACGCGGGAGTGAGCCCGAGCCGACCCCGGACCGTGTCGCCGACGAACTCGCCGAACTGGTCGAGGAGCTGGAACGCCCCGTCCCGGAAGCCCCAGGCGGCCCCGTGGGACAGGTCGTCGAGTACGGCGCAGGCGTCGAACGCGGCCGCCGGCGAGGTGCCCGGCTGGTCGCCGACATCGCCCGTCGGCTCGGCACCCGCGGTCAGGCCGCGGCCAGGGGCGCCGTGTACGGCGGCCGGGCCCTCGCGGAGCAGCTGATCCACACGGCGCCGCGCATCCCCGTCCGCAGCCTCTCGACACTGCGGGCCCAGCACCCCGGTGCCGCCGACCCCGACAAGCTCGCCGAGCTGCTGATCGTCGGCGCCGGCCGGGCCTCCAGCGCCCTCGGCGCCGGGGTCGGCGCCGCCGCGATGCTCCCGGTGCCTCCGGCGATGCCGCTGGAGATCGCCGCCGAGACGCTCGCCGTGGCGGCCGTCGAGATCAAGCTGATCGCCGAACTCCACGAGGTCTACGGCGTCCCCGCCCAGGGCAGCACCGCCCAGCGGGCCACCGCGTACGTCACCGCCTGGGCCAACCGCCGCGGCATCGACGGCTCCCTGCTCGTGAAGCCGGCCGGCCTGGCCGCGATGGCCCTCGGCTCCGAGGTGCGCCAGCAGGTCCGCCGTCGGCTCACCCGCAGCTCGCTGCGCCGGCTGCCCTCCCTGACGCCGCTGCTGGTGGGCGCGGGGATCGGGGCCACGGTGAACCGCCGCGACACCCGCAAGCTGGCCCGCGAGGTCCGCGAGGACCTGAAGGGCCGCCTCCCGGTGGACCCGGGCTACTGGTCGGCCGCCGCCCCGGTGCACCGGGGCGAGTCGCGCGGCTGACCGCTCGCCCCCCGGCGCCGGGCACGGGGCGCCGGGGGCGGCGGGACCGGGCCGGGCAGGCGCCGCCGGGACGCAGGGCCCGACGCGGATCCGCCGTCCGAACCCGGCCGCGGCAGCCGTGCGCGGACCCGGTAGCCGTGCGCGGACGCGGCACCCGTGCGCGGACCCGGTGGCCGGAGGAAGGCCGAAGCCCCCGGGGCCCGGGAAGTCGAGGGAGCCCCGAGAGCCGTCGGCCCGTGCCGTCAGCCCGCCGGGGGTGACGGCGCCCCGGCGCCCCGCCCGGACTTGACGCCGTTGACCATCGCCTGGTGGACGGCCCGCGCCGCGGCCTCGTCGGACGCCGGCACCGGGCTTCCCGCCACGCTGTACCAGTCCAGTGCCCCCGTGTACTGCACGGTGAGGCGGGCCTCACCGTCCACCCACGTGGTGTGCACGGTGAGGTCGCCGGAGATCGGGCCGACCTCCGTGGTGGTCACTCCGCCCGGTCCGCTGATGATCGACTGGGTGGTCCAGGTGGCCCACGAGGCCCGGGGGTCCACCGGCGGATCCACCGGTCCGGCGCCGCGCGTCCCGGCCGGTTCCGGTGCGGCCGGGCCCTGCCCGGCCGCACCGCGCCCTGCTGTGCCCTGCTGCTGTTCGGTCATGCGCCCATCCTCCCTCGCGGTCCGCCACCGCTCGCGGAGCGGCACCGTCGGTCGCGGAGGCCGCCCGTGGGAGCGGGCGGCCTCGTCGTCACTCCCCCGTCGGGAGCGGTCAGTCGCTCGCCCCCGGCTCCGCCAGGGAATCGCCCTCCGCCTGGGAGGTGTCCTGCGCGTGCTGGTTCTGCATCGAGGTGATGCCCTCCTCCGGGTCGGCCGCGCGGACGTCCTCGTCCCGGTCGGCGCCCACCTCGGAGCGTGCGCTCATGTCGGTCATCGCGGGCTCCTCTGCTCGGGCCGGCCGAGCCGCCCCGATCCGGCGCGACACGCCGCCGTGCCGGACGGACACCGGCCGTGCTCTCTCTCGCCCCTCAAGCCTGCCTCCGCGCCCGCGCCACGGCCAACCGGACCGGCCCGGAAGCCGGCGGGAGGTCGTGCGAAGGACGGTGCGGAGGCCCTACGGAGGCCGCACGGGCGACCTTCGGGGGGAAGGCTGCCCGGCCTTTCGAAGAGCATTCCTGTGACTGACCACCCGACCCGGCCGCCCCCCGAGCCCTGCTCCGCGGGACCCCGCCCGCCCCCGGTCGGCCGCCCCCGCCGGCCGACGGCCCCCGAGGTCACCAGCTGACCGGCAGCGACCTCAGCCCGTAGATCACCGCCTCGGTGCGGAAGTCCAGCTCGCTCTCCGGCACCGCGAGCCGCAGCCCCGGCAGCCGCCGGAACAGCGTGGCCAGCGCGATCTGCAGCTCCGCCCTGGCCAGCGGCTGGCCCAGGCACTGGTGCACCCCGAAACCGAAGGCGACGTGCCGTCGGGCGTCCCGGCCGAGGTCCAGCTCGTCGGTGGGCAGCCGGTCCTCGCCGCCGAACAGCCGCTCGTCACGGTTCGCGGTCGACAGCATCGCGATCACGCCCTCCCCGGCGCGGACCGGCGTGCCGCCCAGTTCGACGTCCTCCACCGCCAGCCGCGGCACCCCGGTGTGCACGATGGTGAGCAGCCGCAGCAGCTCCTCCACCGCTCCGGGGAGCGTTGCCGGGTCGGCCAGCCGGGCGGCCTGCTCCGGGTGGCGCAGCACCAGGGCGGTGGAGAGCCCGATCATGTTGGCCGTGGTCTCGTGGCCCGCGACCAGGAGCAGAAGCCCGGTCGTGGCGATCTGCCGGGGGGTGAGGTCGTCGCGGGTCGCGAGCCGGCTGAGGATGTCGTCGCCGGGCCGGTCCCGCTTCCGGGTGGCGAGGTCGCCGAGGTAGTCGAGGAGCTCGTTCTGCGCCCGGGCGACCTCCTCCTTCGCGGCGTTGATGGTGAGCAGCAGCCGGCTGCGCTCCTGGAACGCCTCCCGGTCCGCGTACGGGACCCCGAGCAGCAGGCAGATCACCAGGGAGGGCACCGGCAGCGCGAAGTGGGCGACCAGGTCGGCGGGCGCGCCCTCGGCGGTCATCCGGTCGAGTGCCTGGTCCACGATCTGCTGGATGCCGGGCCGCAGCGCCTCCACCCGCCTGACCAGGAAGTCGCCGGTGACCATCCGGCGGAGCCGGGCGTGCTCGGGGTCGTCGAGACGGAGGAAGGACGGGTTGGTGGCGATGATCTCGCGCTGCCCGACGGTGAGGAACGGGAACTCGGGCCTGCGGGCGTCGGCGCTGAACCGCCGGTCGGAGAGGACCGTGCGGACCTCCTCGTAGCCGGTGACCAGCCAGCAGGAGGTGCCGTCCGGCAGTTCGGCCCGGCTGACCGGGCCGGAGCCGGCCGCTTCGGTGTACACGGGCGGCGGGTTGTACGGGCAACGGGTGTCGTGGCGGGCCGGGAGCAGCGGGGCCGGGGCGGTGGGTGTGCTCGTCAAGGTGAGGTCTCCTCGTATGACGACGTGGGCACAGGTCGACGAAGTGATGTGTGAAGTGATGCGCGAGGCGGGGCACGCGGCACGGTGCGGCGAACGGGGCGCGGCGCGACGGGGTGGTTCGGGGGCGGGGAGGGTCCGGTGCCTACGCCGCGTCGCCGCTCGTCCGGCCGTCGGAGCCCCCGGCGGGGCCGGTGCCCTCGGTGACGGTGATCGCGCCACCCGGGCAGAGCTGGGCGGCGAGCCGGACGTCGGCGAACCGGGAGAGCTCCACGACGACCGGACGAAGCCTCACCAGCCCGTCCGCGTCGTCCTGCTCGAAGAGCTCCGGCACGGTCATGACGCACTGGCCGGAGCTGCAGCAGCGGTCCGGATCGACACTCACGCGCATGGTCGGACACCTCTCACTGGTGTGGCACCGGACTGCCCGGGCCGTGCCGCCCCCGCTGTCGGTGTCAACCTAGCCCCAGTTCCCGTCGCACACGAAGAGTGCGTGGCCGCCTTGCGTAGAATGGCCGGTTTGCCACTGCTCGTGAACGCGTGTGGCAAAACCGACGTTTGATTGCGGATCGGACGGAGTGGCGGGCCGACCGGCCCGGGTGGCCCGGCCCGGTCGCGCGGCGCCCTCACAGCCCTTCGGCGGCGGCGATCTCCCGGACGGCGGCCACGGTGTCCGCCTCGGCCGCGGGCTTGTCGCTCCGGTAGCGCACCACCCGGGCGAAGCGGAGCGCCAGCCCGGCCGGGTAGCGGGGACTGCGCTGCACACCGTCGAAGGCGATCTCCACCACCAGCTCCGGCCGCACCCGTACCGTCCACGCGTCCCGCTCGACCTCACGGGCGAGCAGCGCCGCGGTCTGCCAGGCGAGAGTCTCGTCGGTCAGCCCCTTGAAGGTCTTGCCGAGCATCACCCACGGCCCCAGCCCCGGTTCGGCGCCCGCGCGGGCCCCGAGGTGCAGGTTGCTGAGGAGGCCGCTCCGCCGCCCGCTGCCCCACTCGGCGGCCAGCACCACCAGGTCCAGGGTGTGCCGGGGCTTGACCTTGATCCATCCGGCGCCGCGCCGGCCCGCCCGGTAGCCGGCCGCCGGGTCCTTGACCAGCACCCCTTCGTGTCCGCGCGCGAGGGTGGCCCGGAAGAAGGCCAGCGCCTCGTCGCCGTCGTCGGTCTCGGCGCGCGCCACCCGCAGATCCTCCGGGACGGCCCCGGTCAGGGCGGCCCAGCGTTCCCGGCCGGGCCGGTCCACCAGGTCCTCGCCGTCCCGGTGCAGCAGGTCGAAGAAGTGCACGCTGAGCGGGACCTCGGCGCGCAGGCGTTCCGGGTCCCGGCGGGCGGCGGTCCGGGCGGCGGTCTCCTGGAAGGGGCGCGGGCGCCCGTCGGGGCCGAGCGCGATCGCCTCGCCGTCCAGCACGGCCGACCGGACCGGCAGGGCCAGGGCGGCCTCCACCACCTCCGGGACCCGCGCGGTGATGTCGTCCAGCGAGCGGGTGAAGGCCGCCACCTCGCCGCCGTCCCGGTGCACCTGGAGCCGGATGCCGTCCAGCTTCCACTCCAGTGCCGCCGGGCCGTCGATCCGCTCCAGGGCGGTCCCGACGTCCGGCGCCGAGGCCGCCAGCATCGGCCGGACCGGGCGGCCCACCTCCAGCCGGAACGCGTCCAGCGCCGGCACGCCGCCGGTCAGCGCCGCCGCCGCGACCGCCCGCGCCGAGCCCCGGAACATCAGCGCCCGGCGCACGGCCGCCGCCGGCACCCCGGCGGCGCGCGCCACGGCATCGGCCACCACCGCGTCCAGCGCGCCCTGGCGAAGATCCCCGATCAGGACCGCGCGGAGGAAGGTCTGTTCGGCCTCGGTGGCCTGCTCGAAGAGGCCCGCCAGCAGCCGGCGCCGCTCGGCCTGGGCGCCCGTGCCGTGCACGGCCGAGATCTCCTCCAGGATCCGCTCCGTCTCCCGGACCCCGAGCACGGGCTCGGCCCTGGCGGGCGGCAGATCGCGCAGGGCGGCCGGTCCGATGCCGGTCCGCATCCGCTGGGACTCGCCGGAGAGCAGTGCGACCGCCGCCGGGGCCTCCTCGGGGCCGAGGCCGCGCAGGCAGTCCGCGAGCAGTTCGGTCTTGGCCCGGCGGCCCGGCTCGGCCGCGACGGCTCGGGAGGTCAGGGCCAGGTGCCGGAGCAGCATCGCGGGCTCCTCGGGGAACGGGGGAACGGGTGGGCGGGCGGGGTCCAGCATCGACGACGCGGACCGATCGCGCGCGGCGGACACGCCCCGCTGCCGCCCGTCCCGCTCCCGGTCGGCGGTGCCGGGCGGTCGCGCTGCCCCGTGCCGCGCCGTCCTGCCGCCCTGTCGTCCTGCCGCCCTGCCGTCCTGTCCGCTGCCGCGGTGGAGTGAGGGCGGGACCGTACTTGGCCGGACTGTCGATCGGCTCCGAACCGACGGTCCGTCATGCTGTCCCGCGACCGCAGGACCGCACCAGGACCGCACCAGGACCGCAGCTACCCGGGGAGCCCGCCATGACGTCCGAGACCGCCCCCGCCCGTTGGACCGTGGACGCCCCGGACAGCGGGGACTTCGCCGCCTGGCGGGAGCTGTTCCGGGGGTACTGCGCGTTCTACCGGGTCCCGTGCCCGGAGGAGAAGGCCGAGCTGGTCTGGTCGTGGCTCACCGACCCCGCCCATGAGCTGGACGGCCTGCTGGTCCGCGACACCGACGGCACCCCGGTCGGCCTGGCCCACTACCGCCCCTTCGTCCGCCCCCTGCACGGCGCCGTCGCCGGATTCCTCGACGACCTCTTCGTCGCCCCGGCCGTCCGCGGCGGCGGGGCGGTCGACGCGTTGCTCGCCCGCCTGCGCGCGATCGCCGCCGAACGGGGCTGGAACACGGTCCGGTGGATCACCGCCGACGACAACCACCGGGCCCGCAGCAAGTACGACCAGGTCGCCATCCGCACGATGTTCGTCACCTACGACATGCCCCCGGCGGCCTCCGCCCCCGAGACGGGGCACTGACCGGCCGGGTCTTCGGGTCGCAGGGGCGCCGGCCCGTGGCCGGGCCGGGCGCCCGACTCAGCGGGCCCGGTCGTAGACCACGGCCACCGTGCCGTGCTCGCCCGCGGCCTGACTGGCGAGTGTCCACCTCCCGGTGGGCAGGCCGTCGTCGAAGAGTCGGGGGCCGCCGCCGAGGACGACGGGGAAGACCGTGAGCGCCAGACGATCGACGAGGTCGGCCGCCAGCAGGGCCTTGATGACGCTCGCGCTGGAGAGCACGAGGATGTCGCCGCCCTCGGCGGACCTCAGATCCGCGACCACCTCGGCGGTCGGTCCGTCGACGATCGTCGTGCGCTCCCAGGGCGCCTCGTGGAGCGTGGAGGAGAGCACCACCTTCTCGGTGTCGACGAGCCACCTCGCGAAGCCCACGTCGCGCGGGTCGGCCCCCTCCGTGTCGAGGACGGTGGGCCAGAACCCGAGGAAGCCCTCGGCGTTGACCCGACCGAGCAGAGCCGTCGTCGCCGGTTCGCGAAGGCCGGTGAGGTGGTCGCGGGCGACGTCGGTGTGGGCGTACGGCATCACCCAGCGCATGTCCTGCGGGTCGTCCGGCGCGGCGTAGCGGCCGTCGAGGGAGAGGCTCATGTTGGTGACGACCCTGCGGCGAGCGGTCTGCTTCGTCATTCCGTGCTCCCGGTGTCGGTGGTGTGCGGATCCGTGGCGACGGCCGCCGCGAGCTTGTCGAGGCTCTGGCCGAAGCCGATCTCGATGCCTGCGACGAAGTCCGCCGAGTCGACGGTGCTGTCGGTGATCCGCCAGCGGACGTCGAGGTCGGTTCCGGCCCCGGTGGACCGGAGGTCGAACCCGACGTGGGCGGTGAAGGCGAGGCCGCCGCCGGGCAGCAGGGGGAGAGAGTCGGAGGGATGCGCACCGGCGCCGGGCGGCGTGGCGGAGGGCGCGCGCCGGGTGGCGCGGGGCCGTCGCCGGGACCGGCCGAGCGGCCCGGCGGCGGAGGGCCCGGGGGCTGCGGTTCGGGGGTCGGGGGCCCGTGCCGTCGCACCAGGGGTCAGAATGATCATGGAAAGCCGCCTGCGCCGACGAGGCCGGGCGGGAGGGGTGCAGGGGGAAGGGGAGCCGGCATGGGCAAGGTCGAGGAGTTCGAGGAGCTGAGGCCGCTGCTGTTCTCGATCGCGTACCGGATCCTGGGCAGCGTGAGCGAGGCCGAGGACGCCGTCCAGGACGCCTGGCTGCGGTTCGACGGCTCGGCGACGCGGCCGGCGTCGACCAAGGCCTTCCTGTCGGCCACCGTGACCCGGCTCTCGATCGACGTGCTGCGTTCCGCGCGGGTGCGACGGGAGGCGTACGTCGGGCCGTGGTTTCCCGAGCCGCTGCTGAGCGATCCGTACGAGGACCCGGCGCGGTCGGTGGAGCTGGCCGACTCGGTGTCGATGGCGGCGCTGGTGCTGCTGGAACGGCTCAGTCCACCGGAGCGGGCGGTGTTCGTGCTGCGGGAGGTGTTCGCCTTCGGCTTCGACGACGTCGCCGCGGCGGTCGGGCGTTCGGAGACGGCGTGCCGGCAACTCCTCGTGCGGGCGCGGCGTCACATGGAGGCGGGGCGGCGGCGGTTCGACGTGGACCGCCGGGAGCGTCGGGAACTGGCGACGCGGTTCCTCGGCGCGCTGAAGGACGGCGACGTGGGCGGGCTCCGGCATCTGCTGGCCGCCGACGTGCAGCTGGTCGGGGACAGCGGCGGCAAGGCCCCGCAGCTGGCCAGGGCGGTCGTCGGCGCGGAGAGCGTGGCCCGGCTGCTGGGCACGGTCTTCCCCCTGCTGGCCCGGGTCGACGTGTCGTTCGAACCTCACCAGGTCAACGGCCAGCCCGGTGCGATCTTCCGCGACCGCGACGGCAGGGTCCTGTACGTCCTGGTCCTCGATGTGCTGGACGGGCGGATCCAGACCGTCCGCAGCGTGATCAACCCCGACAAGCTCGGTCACCTCGGGCCGGTCGCCGACGCCTGGGCGGTCGACCGCGAGGCGAAGCGGGCCCGTCGACGGGCGACCTGACCGCGACCGCGTACTCTTGCCGCGCCTGGCCGAGATGCTTCGGAAATTCGTTCGTACTTTCTGTTATCCCCCCTCCGCCGCGGGGTCTCCCAGGTGTCGGCACCCTCCCGACGGACCCGGATACAGGAAGCGTGCGCAGGTGAACAGCGAAGACCGGACGACCATCCTCCCCGCGACCGGACGCCAGGACGGCGTCGGTGGACGCGCCGCGCGGCGGGCCGCCGCACGGCGTCGCGGGTCCGGCCGCCGCGGCCGGCGGGGGGGCGGCCTCGGACCGATCGTGGCGGTGGTCGCAGCCGTCGCGGGGACCGGGGTGATAGCCGCGCTGGCCGGCGCCGGATTCGCGGTGTACCGCGGCGAGGAGGGCACCGACGGCGGGCAGCAGGCCGTGGCCTACGAGGCGCTGATCGCGGCCGAGGCCGGCGACCACGACGGCATCCAGGTCCCCGGGGCCGGCGCCGTCGACCCGGCCGCCGTGGCCGCGGCCTCCCCGGCCTCCGGTGACCCGGCCCGCGCCGCGACCGCGGCCCCGGCCACCGGTGGCGCGTCCACCGGTGGCACGTCCACCGCACCGTCGACGACGCCGTTGCCGTCGGCCTCCGCGGCCGTGCCTGGTCCGTCCGGCTCGGCCGCGCCCGCCTCCGGCTCCGGCACGCCGCGCAACCCCGCCGCGAGCACCTCCGCGTCCGCCACCGCGAAGCCGGAGTCTCCCGCCGCCACGACCGTCACCACCGCCCCCGCCAAGCCGTCCGCGACCAGCGCCCGGCCGACCTCCACCGCCGGACCCGGCGGGTCGAACAGCCAGTACGCGCAGCAGGTGGCGGACCTGGTCAACACCCAGCGCGCCCAGGCCGGCTGCGGGCCGCTCACCGTGGACTCCCGGCTGAACACCGCCGCCCAGGTCCACAGCGAGGACATGGCGAACCGCAGCTACTTCGACCACGCCAGCCCCGAGGGCAACCACGCCGACCAGCGCATCGAGGCGACCGGCTACCGCTGGAGCAGCTGGGGCGAGAACATCGCGCGAGGCCAGAAGGACCCGGCGGCGGTCATGGAGTCGTGGATGAACAGCCCCGGGCACCGGGCCAACATCCTCAACTGCTCCTTCAAGCAGATCGGTGTGGGCGTCCGGACCGGATCCGGCGGCCCCTGGTGGACGCAGGTCTTCGCCTCACCGTCGTGACCGTGTCCCGTGTCCCGTGTCCCGCGCCCCGTGTCCCGCGTCCCGGATCCGGTCCCGCGTTCGGCCCCGGCGGCAGGGGTCGGGGGCCGGGGCCGACCGGGGCGGACCCCCGCTGACCTCGTATTTTCCGAATCCGCGCGAATTGTTGTTATCTGAGCACTCCCCGAAGGTCTCCGAGGAGGCAGCGGCGGACGGACGACAGCAAGACGGAGTGCGGACCCATGAACGTTGACGTGCAGAGCAGGACCGGGACGACCCTGGTGCTCGCGGCCCAGGCGGGCGACCCGCAGGCGCGGGAAGCGCTGGTCGCCGCCTGGCTCCCGCTGGTCTACAACGTTGCCGGCCGGGCGCTGAACGGCCATGCCGACGTGGACGACGTCGCGCAGGAGACGATGATCCGGGCCCTCGACGGCCTGGACGGCCTGCGCGACCCCGAGGCGTTCCGCTCCTGGCTGGTCGCGATCACCATGAACCAGGTCCGTCGGCGGTCGACCGGGCAGCAGCAGGCCGCCGTGGGCGGTCTCGACGAGACCTGGGAGCTGGCCGACCCCCGCGCGGACTTCACCGATCTGACCATCCTCCGGCTCGGCCTCTCCGGCCAGCGCCGGGAGGTCGCCGAGGCCACCCGCTGGCTGGACCCGGACGACCAGGAACTGCTCGCCCTCTGGTGGCTGGAGGCGAGCGGTGAACTCACCCGCGCCGAGCTGGCCGCCGCGCTCGACCTGACTCCCCAGCACACCGCCGTCCGGGTGCAGCGGATGAAGAAGCAACTGGAGGCGGGCCGGGTGGTGGTCCGTGCGCTGACCGCCTACCCGCGGTGCCCCGAACTGGCCGAACTCACCGGAGGATGGGACGGCGCGCCCGACTCGGTCTGGCGCAAGCGGATCGCCCGGCACATCCGGGCCTGCGCCGCCTGCGACGGACTGGGCCGCGACCTCTTCCCGGCCGAGGGACTGCTGGCCGGTCTGGCCCTGGTCCCCGTCCCGATGGACTCCCCGACCGGGCTCGCCCTTCAGGCCGCCTCCGCCGCCTCGGCCGCTCCGCCCGCCGGCTCCGGAGGGACCGGGTCCGGCGCCACGGCGCCCGGCGGCTCCGGTGCGCCCCCGGCCGACCCGGCCGGAGGGCACGGCGGCTGGGCCGAGTTCGCCCGTCGGAAGACCGTCCTGGCCGGCGGAACGGCGGCCGTGCTGGCGGCGGCGACACTCGCCATGGTCTGGCCCCACCACCCGCAGCCCGGTGAGACCGTGCCCGAACCGACCACCCCCGCCGCCGCCCCCGACACCCCGTCGACGGTCTCGATACCCGCACCGCCGGAGCCCCGGCCGGAGACCCCGAGCGCGGTGCCGTCCCCGACCGTCACGGCCGCTGCCGTGCCCGCGCCCGTCGAGCCGCCCGTGCCGAGCACGCCGCCGGCCACGGTGACCCCGAGCAGCAGCCGTTCGGCCACTCCGCCGCCCAGCCCGGAGCGTCAGCTGGTGGACCTGGTCAACGCCGAGCGTGCCAGGATCGGCTGCGGCCCGCTGCGGATCGACCCCAAGCTGCACGCGGCCGCCCAGAAGCACTCCGAGGACATGGTGGCGCGCGCGTTCTTCGACCACATCAGTCCGGACGGCACCCGCGCGGACTCCCGGCTGGGAGCGGCCGGCTACCGCTGGTCGCAGTGGGGCGAGAACCTCGACCGGGGACCGAGCGCCCCGGCCGTCGTCTTCTCCCGCTGGATGGACGGCGGGATCCACCAGTCGAACATGCTGGACTGCGCCTTCAAGGACGTCGGCATCGGCGTGGCCGGCGGGCCGGCCGGCCTCTACTGGACCCAGGACCTCGGCGCGCCGCTCGGCTGATCCCCGGCCGGACCACGCGGTCCGGCCGGGGCCACCGGGCCCGCACGGTCATCGGCGGGGCGACCGCGCCCGCCTGACCGACCGTTGCGCCCACGGTCCGCAGGAGCGTCCGGCCGACTGTCAGGTCGAGTGTCAGGTCGAGGTCAGGTCGAGTGTCAGGAGGGCAGCCCGACCAGCCCGGGTGCCTGGCCCGTCACGTACCCGGTCGCCTCCCCGACCACCCCGCCGGCGTCTCCGACCTGGCCGGGCAGGACGTCCGGTGCCGAGGCCGGCAGCGCGCCCTGGAGCGGCCCGGCCAGGTCACCCTGCCCGCCGACGGCGGAGGCGTGGGCGCTGGGAGCGGTCAGGGAGGCCACGACGCCCACGGCGAGCGAGGCGACGGCGAGCATGCTGCGCTTCTTCATGCCCTGTCCAACGACGCTGCGCCACTCGGGTTACGGGCCGCCCCCGGCTGTCCCGCCCCGGCTCGCTCCGGCTGCCCGGCCCCGGCCCGCCGTCACTCGGGGGCGATGGTCGGGGCGTCCACGGCCCCGCCGGTCACCCGGATCGAGTCGAGGATCCGCTCCACCGCCAGCACCGACACGGCGTCCGACACGCGCAGGCACGCGGTCAGCTCGACGACCGCCGGCCCGGACGGCGCCTGCACCGTCCGGTATCCCCGGAGCGTACGGGTTCCGCCCTGGACGACACAGGACTTCTCGGGTACCGCGTAGAAGAGGGGCCCCGTCTGGCCCTTCTGCTCGCCCGTCACCACCGGGTCCCGGACGAGCGTGAGGCCGACCAGCATCCCGCCGGCGTCGAGCGCCCCGTCGGCCAGGCAGACCCGTTCCCTGGTCCCGTTCCTGGTCGGGCACCCCAGCTCGCCGACGAGGGGCTGGCTGGCGGTGTAGCCGCGCGCGTACGCGGTGTCGTCCTTCCGGCTGTCGGTGCCGGGGACCGACAGCCGGTACCAGTCGGGCGGGATGTCGATGATCACCCCGTCCAGCTCGGGGAACCTGACCGGCCCGCCGGTGTCCGATCCGGTGCTGCGGCTCGGTGACGCACTCGGGGCGGCACCCGGTGACGCACTCGCTGACGCGCCCGGGGGCACCGAGCCGGGCGCGACGGGTCCGGAGGACCCCGGAGCGAGCGCCGTACCCGGGGGGCCCGGTGCCAGGGCAGGGGCGGCGGCCAGCACGGCGGCGGTCAGGCCGACGGCCAGCCCGGTCGAGAGGGCGGCGGTGCGGCGCCGCCGCCGGGTCCGGGCGGCCCGCTCGCGGACCCTGGCCATCCGGTCGTCGGGCGCCGTCAGGTGAGGGGCGGCCAGGTGGAGCAGGATCCGCAGTTCGTCCTCGACCTCGGGGCCGGTCGGCCTGCCGTCGTCCGGGTCGGACTCACGCCCCGTCACGGTGTCCTCCGTGCAGCAGAAGCTCGCGGGTGGGCATCTTGCCCCGCAGGGCCTGAAGGGCGCGGTGCGTCTGACTCTTGACCGTGCCCGGGGAACAACCCAGCACCTCGGAGGTCTCCTCCACACTGAGGTCCTCGAAGAATCTCAGCACCACGACGGCCCGCTGCCGCGCCGGCAGTGCCCGGACGGCGGCGGCCACCACCTGGCCGACCACCACGTCCTCGAACGGGTCCGCGTCGGTCGGCGGCTCGGGCAGCCGGTCGTGCGGCAGTTCCCCGTGCCAGCGCCGGCGCCACCAGGAGACGTGCGAGTTCACCAGCACCCGCCGGACGTACGCCTCGGGCCGGTCGATGGAGATCTGCTCCCAACGGGGCCAGACCTTGGCGAGCGCGGTCTGCAACAGATCCTCGGCCAGATGCGGATCGCCCGTGAGCAGCCACGCCATCCGGAGCAGCCGAGGGCTGCGGGCGGCGACGAACTCCTCGAAGTCCGGTGTCGCGTCCCTCATCCTGCTGCCCCCGCCATGCCGTTTCCGCCGTTGTCTCGGTCGCCTCCGCCGCCGTGCCGGCGACGGAGGCCCTGCAGGTCGGCCGTGGCCGCCGTGTCCTCGCTGTCGTTCTCACGGCTGCTGAACGCGTTGGACCGGGCTTCCGGTTGCCTCGCCGCAGTGACATTCCGAGCCCCGGCCGGACGGGCGGTGTCCGTTCCGACGTCGGCCGGCCGTAGGCCTGCGACCCGGCAGGGGCCGGCTCCACGGTAGGTGAACCGGGAACCGCCCCGTACGGCGCCCCCGGTCCCGCGCGGCGGTGGGTCTCGCGTCCGGTGACCGGTTCTCGAAACGGTGGTCCGTTCCCGAACGGTGGACGGCCCGCGAGCCGGCCGGGACTTTGCCGGGCGGCGGGCGGGCCGTGGACACCACGATCCGCGCGTCCGCCGGGGCCGTCCAGGGGCGCGCGGACGGCGCCAGGGCGCACCGACCCGGCGCGTCGGTCCGCCCGACCGGTCCGGACCGCAGGTTCGGAGGGCCGAACCGGCGGGGATCCGGAGCCGTCCAGGTCTCAGAGCCGCCCGGGTTCAGGGCCGTCCAGGTCTCAGAGCCGCCCGGGTTCAGGGCGGCACAGCTTCATCGCGGCCCAGGTCCGGAGCGGTCCGTGTGGAGAGCGGTCCGGGTGGAGAGCGCTCCGGGTGTCAGAGCGTTCCGGAGCCGCGCGGTGCCTCGGTGCTCCGGCGGGCGGCGCGTTCCACCTGGTCCACCGTCCAGTCCGGGTGGCCCGGCATCGGCGGGGTGTGCTCGCCGTACAGCCACTCCGTCAGGAACCCGCTCAGCTGCTGCCCGGAGACCTCGTCGGCGGTCCGCAGGAAGTCGGCGGTGGTGGCGCTGCCGTTCCGGTGGCGCTGGAGGAAGGCCCGCTCGATCCGGTCGAACACCTCGGCACCGACCCGCTCCCGCAGGGCGAACAGGACCAGCGCTCCGCCGGTGTACCGCTGGCTGTCGAAGAGGGTGGCGGCGGTCGGGGCGGCGACCGGGCCGGAGTCGTGACGCCACTGGTCGCCCTTGGCGTACACCGACCGCATCCGGTCCGCGAGGGTGGTGTAGCCGGACGAGTCCGGCCAACCGCGCTCGTAGCGGTACATCAAGCCGTAGAAGTCGGCGTGGCCCTCGTTCAGCCAGAGGTCGGCCCAGGTGCCGGGGGAGACGCTGTTGCCGAACCAGGAGTGCACCAGCTCGTGCACCATGTGCGAGCCGATCAGGTGCTCGGGCTGGCGGAGGAAGTTCGGCTTGTAGAGCGTGAGCGTCTGCGTCTCCAGCCCGGTGAAGTCGAACGCCGCCGGGTCGTCCGTGTCGGCGGGCATCAGGCCGTACGTCTCGAACGGGAACCGGCCGAGGTGCGCCTCCGCCCAGGCGAGCTGTCCGGGGGTCAGCGCGAGGGCGGGCTCCAGCGCGGCGGCGCGCGCGGTGGGGACGACGTCCCGCAGCGGCAGCCCGCCCGGGCCCCGGCTCTCACGCACCGTGTACCGGCCCACCGACACCTGGACCAGCTCGGTCGCCATCGGCTCCCGTGAGCGGTAGCGCCGCGTGGTGGTGCCGTCGGTGTTCGGCTCGGTGGCGGCGAGCAGTCCGTTGGCCACGCCGTACAGACCGTCCGGCGCGGTGACGGCGACGGCGAAGCGGGCCTTGTCGCCGGGGCGGTCGTTGCACGGGAAGACGGTGTGCGCGCCGTCCGGCTGGCCCGCCACCGCGAAGCCGTCGGGTGTCACCACCCAGCCGGTGTGCGGCAGCGCGGCCCGCGGATCGGCCGTGTAGGCGACCTCCACCCGCAGGGCCGCGCCGCGCCGCACGGGCCTGGCGGGTACCACGGTCAGCTTCTCGTCGTGCGTGCGGAACTCCGCCGGCCGGCCGTCGACCCGGACCGCGTGCACGGTCAGCCCCAGGGCGTCCAGCTCCAGGCTGCGCAGCGCCGTGAGCGCCCGGGCGGTCAGCACGGTGGTGCCGTCCACGGTGCGGGTGTCGGCCCGGTACGTGAGGGCGAGGTCGTAGGCGAGCGCGTCGTAGTCGGTCGTGCCGAGCGAGGGGAACACCGGGTCCCCGGTGCCCGCGGTCGCCTCCGCTCCCACGTCCGCGCCCGGTACCGGGACGGCCGAGACCGGCGGGGCGAGGCCGAGCAGGGCGGTGGCGGTGAGGGCGAGGGCGGCGGCAAGGGCGGAGCGGCACCTCGACAAGGTGATCACCTCTCTCGTGTCGTACGGCGCGCTCCACGGCCTGGGCGCGGCCCGGTCCCGCAGAGCGACCTTCCGGACACGGAACGTAGCAGAGGGGTCCGACAACCCCCAGCCCGTTCGCTCCCGTCGACCCTGCCGCCGCCGCACGACACGCGGCCGTCCCTCGGACGGACCAGTGCGGTAGCCGAGCGGCTGCGCAGTGTCATAGGTTCGAAGAGCCCCACCCCCTGACGGGCGGGGCCACGGTCGCCGGAGAACCTGGCCAGGTCCGGCGGCCGTACTCATGCCTACGGTCGCACCCGCGCTCCCCGGCCGCACCCCTGCGGCCGTCCCCGACCGACCGCCCCGCTGCTCCCGCCGCGCCCGGCCGCGTCCGCCGGTGGTGCAGCCGCTGTCCGCGCGCCCGCCGTCCGCGCCGGACCGCGCCGGTCCGCCGCCTCGTAGGCTGGGCAGCCGTGCCGGCCGCCCAGCAGCCCCGCCGGTGCCCCGGACCGGCAGGAGCAGCCCCGTGACCAGCCCGCACTTCGTGGTGATCGGCGAATGCGTCGCCGACGTCGTCCGCACCGACGGCGCGCCCGACACCGTCCACCCCGGCGGCAGCCCGGCCAACGTCGCGTACGGGCTGGCCCGGCTCGGGCTGCCGACCGCCCTGCTGACCCAGCTCGGCGACGACCCCTACGGAGGCTTGATCCGGGCCCACCTGGAGTCGGCCGGCGTCGCCGTCCTCGCCGGCCCGGCGGAGGGGCTGCGCACCCCCTCCGCGGTGGTCCGGCTCGACGGCGAGGGGCGGGCCTGCTACACCTTCGACATCGGCTGGACCCTCCCGGCCGGTGAACTCCCGCACCCGCCCGGCCACCTGCACATCGGCTCGATCGCCGCAGTCACGGAGCCCGGCGCCGCCTCGGTGCTCGCGCTGGTGGAGCACTGGCGAGGCCGTGCGGGCGTCAGCTACGACCCGAACGTCCGGCCCGCGCTGCTGGGAGGGCGCGACGAGGCCGTCCGCCGGGTCGAACGGTGCGTCGGGCTCAGCGACCTCGTCAAGGCGAGCGACGAGGACCTCGCCTGGCTCTACCCGGGCCGTGACCCCGAGGACGTCGCCCGCCACTGGCTCGGCCTCGGCCCGGCCACCGTCGCGGTCACGCTCGGGCCCGACGGCGCCTTCGCCGTCACCTCCGACGGTCGCCGCAGCGAGGTGCCGGCCCGCCCGGTCGAGGTCGCCGACACCGTCGGCGCCGGCGACGCCTTCACGGCCGCGCTGCTCCACGCCCGCCACACCGGCGCGGGTCTCGACGAGGCGCTGACCCGGGCCGCCACCGCGGCGGCGCTGACCGTCTCCCGCCCCGGCGCCAACCCGCCCGACGCCGCCGAACTCGCGGCAGCCCTGGATACCTCGGCCTCCGCGCCGAACTGACGGTACGTCAGGTAGGCGCGGATCGCGGGGCGTTCGACGATCCGGTCCTCACCCCGCGCCCAGTGGACGGGCCAGCTGCGTCTCGGAGTCGAAGCTGCGGGCCGCGTCGAAGCTGCCGACGTGGTCGGGGTGACGGCCGAGCAGGGTGTGGGCGAGGGCGACGTCCTCGGGGGTGAGGCGGCGGGTGAGCGACAGATGCGGGGACCAGCGGCCCGGCACGTAGTGCTGGTCCGGGTCCTCGGCCCCGTCCAGCGCCTCCCAGACGCGGTGGTGCAACAGGACCAGATCGAGGGTCGGCACCACCGGCAGGCTCAGCACCCGCCGTCGGCTGCGCGCGCTGAACGAGAGCAGGCCGGTCAGCCGGACCGTCAGCGGCAGGGCGTCGCGGAGCAGCCGGTCGAGCCGCTCGGTGGCGCCGTCGGGCATCCGGGCGCACGAGGCCAGGGTCAGGTGCGGGCGGTGACCGGGGTGGGTGTTGTGCGCGAGGCTGTCCACGCCGCCGTCCGCCAGCCGCTGCCAGACCGTCCGCACGGCGCGGTCGAACGGCGCGTCGCAGAGCAGCTCAACGGTCTGCACGGTGCCCGCCGACCGCCGGTGCCGGCACGCTGCGTCCGGCCGGGGCGGAGCCCCCGGCCGCGCCGTCCGTCCGGCCGGGCGCGAGGTCCTTGCCGTACCAGACCTCGGCGTAGGGGCTGGTGCTGTAGGCGGGAATGTCCCGGTAGCCGTGCCGCAGGTACAGCGTGCGGGCCTCGACCAGGTCGAGACGGGTGTCGAGCACGACCCGCGCGGCGCCGAGCTCCCGGGCCGCCTCGTCGACGGCGGCCAGCAGCTGCGCGCCCCCGCCGGTGCCGCGCCGCGAGGGACGTACGTACACCCTGGTCAGCTCCACCGTCCGGGGGTCGAGCACCCGCAGGCCGGCGCAGGCGTCGGCCGCGCCGTCGTACCGCCCGAGCAGGAACACCCCGGTGGGCGGGGCGAGGTCGTCGCTGGGCGAGTCGGCCAGCCCGGTCTCGATCTCCTGCGCGGTGCCCTCCCGGCCGAGGTGGAGCCGGTAGTACCGGTTGGCGACGTCCACGTAGTACTCCCGTAGCAGCGCCAGGGCCTCCGGGGAGCCGACGTCGGCGGCCGAAACGGTCCAGGATTCCGCGGTGCCGCGTGGCGTGCTGTTCGTCATGCGCGCATTATCGGTGTCCCGCGGCCCCGGCTGCGAGCCGTTTTCGATCATGCCGGACACCGGACGCCCGGTTGGACAGGGTGGGGATGACGCCCCTCTGGGGATGCCGAATTGCGTAGGTCGCGAACTCGGCGTGGCCCCCGGTGGGTGCGAAGCCCGCCTTGCGGAGGACCCGGCCGGAGGCGAGGTTGTCCGGTCGGTGCTTGGCGTGGATCTCCGGCAGTCCCAGGTGGCCGAGCCCCAGGGCGAGGATCCTCCGAACACCCTCAGTGGCGTGGCCCCGGCCCCAAGCGTCCGCGCGCAGGATGTAGCTGATGGTCGCGGTCGGGCGGTCCAGGTGGAGTTTGACGATCCCGAGAAGGTCGCCGTCCTCGGCCAGGCCGAGTGTGTACAGCCCGCGTGGGCGGCGTGCTGCCGCCGTCAGGGCGCCGGCCACGTACTCCCGGGCTTCGGAGGTGTTCATCGGTCCCCGTCCCAGGAACCTGACCGATTCGGGACCGTAGACGAGCCGGACCGCGTCGGCGTCGCCGGGGATCAGCTCCCGTAGGGCGATCACCCGCCGACCGCCTCGACAAGCATCTTCAGCTCGGCGGCGCTCGGCCGGTCGTCGGGACCGGCGAGCAGGACGTACCGCAGGCGGGTCTGGAGGGAGGGCCACGGCATCACGGTGGACATCGGGACGGCTCGACGGGCGATGGCCCTGAGCTTTTCCTCGACCGGGGCGTCCTTGTCGACACCGCCGGCCTCGTAGTCCAGTGGCCACTTCCCGGTGATGCAGGTCCACAGGGTGCCGGTGAGGGCGTACACGTCGGCGGGTCGGGTCGTGTTGACGGGCTGCGGGCCGTCGAGGATCCGGGCAGCCAGTTCAGGGGCGGTGAGGTGGACCATCGTTCCGCCGAACGTCCGCCACGGGGTGATACCGACCTGCCGGGACCAGGCGAAGTCCAGGAGACGGACACCGCCCTCGGTGTGAATACCGTGCTGGGGCTGGAGGTCGCCGTGCACCCAACCGGCCCGGTGCAGGTCCGCGACGGCACGGCACAGTGCGACCGCGGCTTCCAGGGCTTCGTCCCGTCCTCCGGCGTCCTTGCGGACAGGCCGGAACACGTCCCAGGTGGACGGCCCGACCAACCACGGGGTGACGTACCACACCCCGCCGTCGAAGCGGCCGGCCGTCACGGTGTAGCCGGGGATCTGGTCCAGTACGGAGGCTTCGCGGGCGGTGACCTCGGCGGCCTCGCCGACGCCGAGCTTGATGCCCACCACCCCGCGCGGGCCGCTGGCCCTCCACACCGCCGAGCCCCGCCGATCACTGATCTCTTCCAGCTTCAGGGGACCGCAGATCGCCTCCGCGACCGTCAGCGCCTCTGCGGCATCGGAAGTGAACTCGCCCATTCTCTGACTGCCTTCCATTCGCAAGGGATGTGCTCGAAGACGTTTCGCCCGTCGTCGACCGCCACGGACAGTGCCGTCGCGAGGTCGGGCGTAGCCTCCAGGAACCTCGGGTCCAGAGGCCGGACCCCGGCCCGTACCGGGAGGAACGAGAAGGACGGTGGCGGAATGCTCCGGCCGCGCCGGCCGGTCTCGGCGGCGCCCTGGGTGAACTTGCCGAACATGACCCCGACCGGCCCGTACAGGTTCTTCAGCGCCCAGTGCGGCCAGGCCGTCAGCTCCCGGTGGTCCGCGCCCTCGCAGTGCCCGACCAGCACCACGTTCTCGCAGGTGAGAACGCCGTACGGGCGCCCCATCAGCGGGCGGACCCATTCTGCGGCCTGCACTCCGGCGTAGAACAACTCGGCTTCCACGGCGTACCGGTGGCTGCCGGGGGCGATCTCGTAGACGGTCCACCCGGTCATGCCCCGTCGGGTGGACGGGCGCAGGAACGGACAGTGCTCGTACAGCCCGGTGAGGTAGGCGTCCACGTCGATGCCGGTCGGGTTCTCCGTCCGGGCTTCGGTGAGGCGGAGCGCCCCGGCGGTCGGCCGGGACGCTCCGTCACGTGGTGCTGTGATCACTGGTGGGGCGTCGCCGGGGCCAGGTCGTCCGGGGCCAGGTCGTCGCCGTCGCCGGGCTCGGGGCCACAGTCCCACTCGGCGACGACGGTTCCGGTCTCCCGGTACTGCGTGAGGGCTGCGGTGTTCACGGTGCCGTCGGCGCTCGTGAACCAGATCTCCGGCAGCGGCCCGTACGCCTCCTCGTACGCGGCCACCCACGTGATGGGACCGAAGCCCTTGGTCTCGACGTGTTCGAGCCTGCGGCCGGCGTGCAGGAGCACGAACGCGTCGTGCGCGGCCGGGTCCGCGACGAGGGTGTGCCACGCGGAGTCGATGGCGGCGGAGAACATCTCCGGCGCGGTCTCGCCCGCATCGATCCGGCGTGCGGCGATCGTGAAGAACCTGCCCAGTTCGGCCAGCTCGGCGCTGGGCTCGATGGTGGCGGTGCTCATGTGCCTCTCCGATCGGGTTGGCTCTGCTCGCCCGAGGTGGGCGAGCAGAGGTGCGAGGTGGAGCAGCCCGGCCCGTCAGATCCGCTCGGGGGGGTGCGTGATTGACCGTAGGAGTTGCGTACGACCGCTCTCCAGCGAGTTGCACACAGTTGCACGCCGATCACCCGAGGGTGTCTGTAGCCCGTTTGATCAACTCACGAGCGGCCGGCCCGTACACGGCGGAAGCGGAGAGGTCCCGGTACCGTTCGGCGTACAGGGCGATCTCTGACGGCTGGGTGATCGTGAGGTACCCGGAGACAAGCTCGACATTGACCTGGGCGTTGTCGAAGAGCCAGAAGCCCTCGACGTGCATGGACACGCGGTCGCGGCGATGAGGAATGATTCCGAGGCTCACGTTCGGGAGGGACGCGCGCGCCAGCAGGTGCCCGAGCTGCTCGGCAGCGGCCGCTTCACCCGCCAGGCCCGACAGCAGGACCGCCTCTTCGATCAGGAAGGCGAAGGTCCGTTGAGGGTCGCCGAGGAGGAGTTGCCGGTCCATACGAACCTCGACAGCGGCCTCGACGTCGTCCACGGCGACCCGCCGCCTCTGCGTGGCACGGAGCATCGCCGTTGTGTAGGCGCGCGTCTGCAACAAGCCCGGGACGATGCCCGGTTGGTAACAGCGGAAGCGACTGGTCCGCTCGAACAGGGGGAGGACGGCTTCCTGTGCCCTCCTGAGTCCCGTGCGCTCCATCCGCTTCCACTCCACGAACATGCCCTCGACGGACTGGAGGCTCGCGGCCAGGTCGTTCGTCCGGTCATCGGCATTGCAGGCGTGGCACCAGTCACGGATGTCTTGTTCGGACGGCGCCGTGATGGCGTTCTCGATGCGGGACACCTTGGATTTGTGCCAACCGCAGCGTGCGGCCAGGGCGAGTCCGGTCAGGCCGGATTGCCGGCGAAGTTCGCGCAGCCGGTCGGCCAGTACCTTCCGGGCCTGCTGGACGCTCGATGAGCGAGAGGTTCGCATGACACTTGACTACTCTGGCTCGTACTCCTGGTGGGGGGTGGCGAGGTCCCAGAGTGAACGAAAGGCCGAAGCGAAGAAGCGCACCAGCTCCGGCTCCTCGGCTTCGCCGACAACCTCGCGACGTCTGATCTCGCCGTCTCCGGTGAAGTGGTTGACGACGGCCTGTGCGCCGTCGAACAGCCAGAAGTCGTTGGCGGGAAGGGCCGTGGCCCTGATCCTCGCGCGCCGGAGCCAGCGGACCTGCTCGCCGACCGCGACGTTGAGGTAGGTGACGTGGTGCTCGTACTTGACGTAGTCGGTGACCGGCTCGGAGACGATTCGGAGCCGTTGCACGGCGACACCCCGGGACACCGCCTCCTGGACCGCAGCCCCCCACGTCCGGAACCACTCGGGTCGGTCCTCGGGCGTGTAGCGGTGGCCCTGCCGCCACCTCTGGAACTCGGGATCGCTCGCACCGTAGGCGTCACGCATCTCCAGGTGGACGGCTGTTCGCGTGGCCTTGGCCAGCCCTTCACGGGTGGGCGATGTCACGTCACTCCTTTGCGCCCTCGCCCAGGGCGAGGATGAACTGGATCATGACTTCGGGGAGCCGGATCACGGCCTCGTGCTCGGGGACCTTGGTGGAGTGGCCGGGGATCGAGCCGACCTCCTCGCACCGGCGCAGATCTTCCTCGCCCGCCTTGTAGGACTGGATGAGGAGGTCCCCGTTCTCCGGGTCGCGCCAGATGGTCGGTGAGTCCTCGGTCGGGGTGTTCGGGATGATTCCCAGAAACTCTAGAGGCTGCACGATGCTCCCTGTGAACTGAGTTCCGTGTAGATGCACAACCGGTGGGCCCATCCTGGCGCGTGCACGGCGGACCTGTCAGGCGGTTCGTTCTGATGGAGTGCCGGCTCGACAGCCGGGGCTTCGCCACGGCCGCGGCCCGAGCTGCCGGAGGTAGGACCCCGTCCCTCGTGTCCCCCGAGGAAGGGCGGGGAGCCGGGACCGCGATCACCCTGGATGGCGGGGTGGCCGCACGAGGTGCTGCGGGGGAGAGAGTTGGGTGCTTGACCCTCACGCGGCGTCATGCGGCATCGTCGGCGGCGTGGAGGAGCACCTGACCGTGGGGCGTGTGGCCGAGCTGGCCGGCGTGAGTGTCCGCACGTTGCACCACTACGACGGGATCGGCCTCGTGCAGCCGTCCGCGCGGACCGGGGCCGGGTACCGGGCCTACGCGGCGGCGGACGTGGAGCGGCTGCGGGAGGTGCTCGCCTACCGGCGGCTGGGCTTCGGACTGCGGGAGATCGCGGATCTGGTGGACGACCCGACCACCGACGCGGTCGCGCACCTGCGCCGGCTGCGCGGCCTGGTGCTGGAACAGCGCGACCGCGCCGTCGCCACGGTGGCGGCGATCGACAGGGAGCTGGAGGCGCGGGCCATGGGGATCAGGACGACACCGGAGGAGCAACTGAAAGTGTTCGGAGCGCAGTTGTACGAAACCATCGGATCCGACTACCCGGCGACGCGGCGCACCGAGCCGCGGATCGCCGAGAGGGTCTGGGACGCGCTGGGGGACGCCCGGACGGTCCTGAACGTCGGGGCCGGAACCGGTTCCTACGAGCCCCCGGACCGCGACGTCACGGCGGTGGAACCGTCGGCGGTCATGCGGGCGCAGCGACCCGGGGGCGCGGCGCCGTGCGTCGCCGCCAGTGCGGAGAACCTCCCGTTCGAGGACCGGTCCTTCGATGCCGCGATGGCCTTCAGCACCGTCCACCACTGGCACGACCCGATCGCCGGGCTGCGTGAGATGCGGCGGGTGGCCCGGCGCGTGGTGGTGTTCACCCACGACGCCAGTGACGTCGGCTGGCGTCACCGGTTCTGGCTCACCCGCGACTACCTGCCCGAGGTGGCCGGCCTGGTCGCCGGCCGGCCCCCGGTGGACCGGCTGGCCGCCGCGATCGGGGCCCGGCTGGAGCCGGTGCTCATCCCGTGGGACTGCGCCGACGGCTTCCTGGAGGCCTACTGGCGCCGGCCCGAGGCGTACCTGGACGAGCATGTGCGCCGCGCGGTGTCGGTGTGGACCAGGGTCGGGCCCGAGGCCGAGCGCCGGGCCGTGGACGGACTCCGCGACGACCTCTCCTCGGGCCGCTGGGCCGAACGCAACCGCGACCTCGTCGCCCTCGACGCGGCCGAGCTCGGCCTGCGCCTGCTCATCGCCTGAACCGCCGTACGTCTCGGACGTCCGTGAAGTCGGGCGCGAGCCGGACGAACGCGTCCTCCAGCTCGTGGAACAGCGCGTGGCGCGCGTCGAGCTCGGCGAGGGGGTTGGCCGAGCTCGACGCGGAGGGCGCGGCTGTGCTCGACCGGGACGGTGAGGACCCGGTTGCCGCCGATCACGAGGGTGGGGCTCGATGCGCGGGAGCAACTGGTTGATGTCCACCCGGAGGTCGTGGGCGGTTTCGGTCAGCCGTACATCGCGACCCGGTACAGCGTCGCAAGCGCGTCGTCGATGGGGTGAGGCTGCGGCCTGCCGGAGGAGTCGAGCCTGTTCCACCTCTGCATGTTCACCGCGACCGCCATCTGTCGCTTGCCGTCGGCACGGATCATGGCCAGTGCCCCGCCACCCCAGACCGTGCCGCCGTGGCCCCAGAAGGTGCCCTGACCGGGACTCTCCACCGGGTACAGGCCGAGGCCGTAGTCGATCGTCTTCCCCTCCTGGGAGATGACCGGGCCGGTGTGTTGCATCTGTGCCAGCGACGACGGGCTGACGATCTTCCCGGCCAGCAGCAGGCCGTAGAAGCGGTTGAGGTCCGCGACGGTCGATATCAGCGAGGCCGACGGCCCCACCCACGACATGTCGTAGACGCTGTAGTCGCGCGGCGGGTCGATCATGCCGAACCACGCCTCGTAGAGCTTCGAGTGCGGCCCGGTGACGTGCGGCCCGGCGGGGAGTTCGGTGTCCCGGAGCCCGGCGCGCTCGATGACGTTCCGGGTGATGTACCGCTCGGCCGTAGTGCCGGTCACGTGTTCCAGGAGTTGGACGAGGAGCAGGTAGTTGGTGTTGGAGTACACGCCCGGAGTGCGGCCCGGGACACCGACGGCCGGCGCGCCGACCCCCATCTCGATCAGTTCAGCGGGGTCGAACCGCGTGAGGCGATGGTCGTCCAGGCTCTGCGGTCCGGTGTCCGCGAGGGCGGGGAGCGCCTTGAGGGAGGGATAGGCGTACGGAAGGTACTCGGCGAGGCCGCTGGTGTGGTTGATCAGCATCCGGACCGTGATGGCGTCACCGCGTTCGCCGGGGACCAGCTTCGGAAGGTACCGGCCGATCGGTGTGTCGAGGCCGAGGTGACCGCTCTCGACCTGCTGCAGGACGGCGGCGGCGGTGAAGGTCTTGGTGATGCTGCCGACGCGGTGCCGCATGCCGGCGGTGACGGGGCGGCCGGTGGTGACATCGGCGACCCCGGCGGCGCCGCGCCAGACCTGGCCGTCGTCCCGCACCTCGGCGAACAGGCCCGGCATCCCGGCGCGGTGGACGTCCTCGATGGCGGCGTCCAAGGCCGCGGAATCCAGTGGGTTCTTCACGTCATGCGTCCTTTCGTGTTCCTCGGGGTGAGCTCCGCACCGGCCGCCCGACCCGGATGACAGGGCCAGGCACGGCACACCGGCCCGTCTCCTGCCGGGCCGTGCGGCACATCCATGTCCTCATTATGCACGCGGTGCGTGCAACGCCAAGTGCATGGGTTAGGCTGAGATCCGGCGAGAGGAGCAAGATGGCAGGCCGAAGGCGCTGGTCGACCGAAGAGATCCTGGATGCGGCGGCGGAGCTGCTGCGCACGGGCGACGCGGATTCGTTCAGCGTGCGCAAGCTGGCGGCGGCCCTCGGGACCGACTCCTCCAGCCTCTACCGGCACTTCCGCAGCAAGACCGAACTGCTGCGCGCGGTCGCGGACCGGATCCTTCTCGCGGCCATGGACGGGCACCGCCCCGAGGGTGACTGGAAGCAGCGCATCACCACCCTGGCCCTGCGCGTGAGAGAGGCCTTCGGCCGGCAGCCCCAGCTCGCCGCGGTCTGGGGACGCTACGCGTCGGGCGGCACCGGTTCCCGGCTGGTCATGGAAGAGGTGCTGGAGGCTCTGCGCGCGTCGGGACTGCCGGACGAGGAGATCCCGGCGCGCTACCACCGGATCGCGGTCCTCATCGCCGCGTTGATCGCCTCCGAGGCCGGGGTCAGCACCGTCACCCCCGAAGAGTACGAACAGGGCATGGAGCTGTTCCGCGTCGCGGTACTCGGCGCCGACCCCGAACGCTTCCCGGCCCTGGCCCACTTCGCCCGCGACGTCCGCCCTCTCGGGGCGGACCGCCGCGCCGCGTTCGAAGAGATCCTCGCCGCCCAGCTCGCCCACATCGAGGCCGCAGCCGGCCCGAGCTAGCCCTCCCCGTCGGATCCTGCCGGGTGCACGAGGCCGGGCATCCTCCCCCGGCCTCCGGCCGGGGGAGGTGCTCCCACCTGCACGCATCGGCGAATCATCCACGTACGACCCGGTACGAGGACGGTCCGCAGGCACGCCCGACCGGGCGCCCGGCACCGCGCTGATCCGACGAGAATCCGGCAGGGAGAGCGCCCGCCACGGTTGATTGATCCCCGAGGCCGCAAGCCGGCTGCCCGCCGGACGGGCGGGTCCCCTGGATGAACAGGCCGCGGGCGTCTGCCGCCTGCCCCGGGCCGGGTCCCGGGGGGCCGGCCGGGCTCCGCCGCTGTTCCGTCGCCGCTGCGCCGCTGCTCCGGGCGGGTGATGGGGGGATTGGGGTGTGGGCGTGGCGGGGGAGCAGTGGGGCTATGGACAGACCATCAGATTGTCGTATTAGCGAGGGTTTGGCCGGGCGTCACCGGAGCCGCGCCGGGCTGGCCGCCGCGGTGTGCCTGGCGGCCGTCGTGGCGGCGGGCTGCGGCGGGCCGGCCGGGGGTTCGGCGGCGCCGGAGCCCGCGGTGGCCGGGGCGGGCGCGGTGACCGGGACCGGTGCGGCGGCCGACCGGGACGGGCCGCACCCGCCCGCCGTGCCGCTGTCGCTGCCGGGGCCGGCGCGGGCGGAGGAGGAGACCAGCAGCGAGGCGGTGGCCCGCAAGGCCGCGACGGTCCGGACCGCGCTGGAGACCGCGCGCCGCTGGGGCCTGGAGCGCCCGCCGCTGGCCGCTCCGCCGCGCCCGGCCGGCCGCCCGGAGCTGCGCGCCGGGCAGGGGGTGAAGCTCGCGGAGGGCCTGCCGCCGGTGGTGTACCGGGTGCCCACCGAGCAGAAGATCGTCTTCCTCACGGTCGACGACGGTGCCGAGAAGGACCCGGAGTTCAACCGGATGGCCGCCGAACTCGGGATCCCGCTGTCGACCTTCGTCGCCGACTACCTGGCCCGCTCCGACTACGGCTACTTCCGCCAGCTCGCCGCCCAGGGTGACGCGGTGAACAACCACACGATCAACCACCGCAACCTCAAGGTCCTCGGCTACGAGACGCAGCGCGACGAGATCTGCCGCCAGCAGGACCAGCTGGAGCAGCAGATCGGCGCCCGTCCACGCCTGTTCCGGCCCCCGTACGGGGAGTACAACGAGGACACCCTGCGGGCCGCCGCCTCCTGCGGCATCGAGGCGGTGCCGCTCTGGAACGAGGAGGCGTTCCCCGACCGGATGGAGTACCGCCAGCTCGACCAGCGGCTCCACTCGGGCGACATCATCCTCACCCACTTCCGGGGCACCGACCTGTGGCCGGGCACCATGACCGACCTGCTCCGCAAGGTGGTCGACGAGGTCACCGCGCAGGGCTTCGCGCTGGCCCGGCTGGACGACTACCTGTAGCGCTGCGGGCCCGCCCGCCCCGGGGCGGGCGGTTCAGTCGAGCGAGAGGGCGTCGAGGTACACCCAGGCGCCCTCGTGCCGGACGAAGCGGCTGTGCTCGGTGAGAACCCCCTCCTCCCGGCCCTCGACGTAGTGGGCGCGGAAGGCGACCGTGCCCTCGCTGTGGAACGGCCCGCCCTCGGAGCCGGAGAGCACCTCCAGGCGCACCCAGCGCAGCCCCGCGTCGAACTCGACCGAGTCCGGCCGGGTGTCGGGGTGCCAGGTGCGCAGCAGGTAGGCCTCGTCGCGGGCGGCGAAGGCGCTGAACCGCGAGCGCATCAGGGCCTCGGCGGTGGTGGCGGCGGCCTGCCCGCGGTGCAGGAGGCCGCAGCACTCCCCGTACGTGCCGGGCAGGCCGCACGGGCAGGGGGAGGAGGGCAGCAGGCGGGGCGCGGGCGCGGCGGCGCGGGGCGCGGGGCGTCGTCGTGACATGGCGTACATTCTGGCCCCTGCCCGGAGCGGATCCCGCCCACCCTGCTCGGACGGCTCCCGCCCACCCTGCCCGGGACGGCTCCCGCCCGCCGTGCCCGGAGCAGCGCCCTCCGGGGCGGACCGGGGGGCGCTCCGGGCGGACCGGCGGGCCCTCCGGGGCGGGGGTTCCGTGCGCTCCAGGGGGTGTCAGGTATCTGACAACGCGGAGGTCAGAGGCTCTGCCGGGTCGCCGGCGGAATCGCGGCCACGCCCCCTCGTCGGGTCGTTGGCGACGACCGTAGCGCCACTGGGCCGCGATGCCAAGGGTCCTGACAATCTGTCCGAAATCGCCGACGAACCGTCACACTCTCGCGCCGATGACGAGCGCGACGGAGGTGATCTTTCCGGCATATCGAACGAGTGACGGAAATGTGCTGGTCATTCGAAGATCTTTACCCCAGCATCTCCGAGGGCACACCGCCCGTTTCCCCCCGGCCACAAGTCGGAGCAGCATCACCCCCCAGGAGAGTTGATGAGTTCGACGGGACATCCACCGCTGGACCCGGCAGCATCGCCGGCCGAGTTGTTCTCCGCTCAGGCCGAACGCACCCCCGACGCCCTCGCCGTGATCGACGGCCACCGTCGGATGACCTACCGCCAGTTAGATCTCGCCGTGCAGGCGGTGGCGGACCGGCTGGCAGCCGCCGGGATCGGTCCGGAGGCCCTGGTCGGGGTCTGCCTGCCGCGAACGGCAGACCTCGTGATCACCCTGCTGGCGGTCCTGCGGGCCGGCGGCGCGTACGTGCCGCTCGACCCGGCCTACCCGCGCGACCGCCTCGAACTGGTCGTCGGCGACGCCCGGGCCTCCGTGGTGGCCACCGACCGTGCGCACGAACACCTGCTGGCCGGCGCCGGTGCCACCCTCCTCCACACCGGCGGGGACGCCCCCGACGTCCCCGCCACCCCGGCCGTTCCCGCCCCCGCCACTCCTTCGGCCCCCGGCCTCGCCGCTCCGGCTCCGACCGGCCCCGCCGCCGACCCGGCGGACCCCGTCGCCCCTGCCGACGCGCTCGCCTACGTCCTCTACACCTCGGGCTCCACCGGCCGCCCCAAGGGCGTGTCGGTCACCCGGCGCGGCGTCAACGCCATGCTCCGCTGGGCCGCGCGGACCTACACCCCGGCCGACCTGGCCGGCGTGCTCTTCGGCACCTCGGTCTGCTTCGACATCTCGGTGTACGAGCTCTTCCTCCCGCTCGCCGTCGGCGGCACGGTCGTGGTGGCCGAGAACGTCCTCGCCCTGCCGGAGCTGCCGGCCCGCGACGAGGTGACCCTGGTCAACACCGTGCCCAGCGCCATGGCCGCGCTGCTGCGCGGCGACGGCCTTCCGGACGGCGTGCGGGTGGTCAACCTGGCCGGCGAGGCACTGCCCCGGCACCTCGCCGACAAGGTGTACGCCCAGCCCAAGGTGGAGCGGCTCTACAACCTCTACGGCCCCACCGAGGACACCGTCTACTCCACCTGGTCGCTGGTCGGCCGCCACGAGGACGGCGAGCCGGTCATCGGCCGCCCGCTCGACGGCACCCTCGCCCACGTCCTCGACGAGCGGCGGGCGGCCGTGCCGGACGGCGGCATCGGGGAGCTGTACCTCTCCGGCGAGGGCCTGGCCCGCGGGTACCACGGTCGGCCCGACCTCACCGAGGAGCGGTTCGTCACCGTCGACGGCGTGCGCTGCTACCGCACCGGCGACCTCGTGCGCCGGCTCCCCGACGGGGACCTGGAGTACCACGGCCGCGTCGACCACCAGGTGAAGGTCCGCGGCTTCCGGGTCGAGCTCGGCGAGATCGAGGCGGTGCTCGCCGCCCACCCCGCGGTCGAGGCCGCCGCCGCCGTCGTCCAGCGCGACGAGGCCGGCGAGTACCTGGCCGCCTTCGTCCAGCCCGCGCCCGGCCTCGCCGAACCGGCGCCCGCCGACCTGCGCGCCCACTGCGCCACGGCCCTGCCCGGGTACATGGTGCCGCTGGCGGTCGCCGTGCTGGAGCACCTGCCGCTCACCCCCAACGGGAAGACCGACCGCAAGGCGCTGCCACCGGCCGCCCGCAGTCGCGCGGGCCACGAGCTGTTCGTCGCGCCCCGGACCCCCGTCGAGACCCGCATCGCCGGACTCTGGCAGGGCCTGCTCGGCGTGCCCGAGGTCGGCGTGCACGACGTCTTCCTCGACCTCGGCGGGCACTCGCTGCTCGCCGCCGGGCTGCTGGGCCGGATCGAGCGGGAGTTCGGCACCCGGGTGCCGCTCGCCGAATTCTTCGCCGCGCCGACCGTGGCCGCGCTGGCCGTCCGGGTCGCCAACGGCGGCGGCGGACGCCGCTCCGTCGCCCCGCCCGAACGCGAGGCCCACCTGCCGGCCCGCGCCACCGGCTTCCAGCGCGAACTCTGGCTGCACGAGTCGATCCAGCCCGGCAGCTCCCTCTACAACGTCCCGCTGCGCGTCCGGGCGGACGGCGTGCTCGACCGCGAGGCCCTCGGCCGCGCGCTGACCGAGGTGGTCCGCCGGCACGAGGTGCTGCGCACCGCGCTGCGCGGCGTCGCCGACCCGCTCGGCGAGGACGAGAACGAGGTCACCGCGGAGATCGTCGCGCCCTACCCCGTCGACGTGCCGCTGCTCGACCTCACGGGCGCCGACGACGAGGCCCTCGACGCCGCGCTGCGCGCCGAGGCGGCCCGGCCGATCGACCTGACGACCGGCCGGCTGCTGCGCGCCCTCGCCGTGCGCACCGGCGAGGACCGGCACGAGCTGCTGCTCACCGTCCACCACGCGGCGATGGACGGCTGGGCCGCCGGACTGCTGCTCGACGAGATCGCCCGCGCCCACCGGGACGGCGAACTGCCCGAACCCGCCCTCCAGCTCTCCGACGTGGCCCGCTGGGAGGAGCGCGCCGTCGCGGCGGGCCGTGACGCGGCCCGGCGCTGGGGCCTGCAACTGCGCGGTCTGGACGCCGAACAGCACCTGCCGGGCGACCGCCCGCACCCCAACCCGCAGGACATCGCCGGCCGCCGGATCGCCCGCCGGATCGACGCCGACCTGGTCCGCTCCGTCGAACGCCGGGCCGCCCAGGAGGGGGCCAGCCTCTACATGGCCGTGCTGGCCGCGCTCGGCGGTGTCCTGCACCGCTACACCGGCCGCACCGACCTCGCGGTGCTCAGCCCGTTCGCCGTGCGGCCCGTCCCCGAGCTGGAGCAGGTCCTCGGCTCGCTGATCAACACCGTCGCGATCCGCCTGGAGGTGGCCGGCACCGACACCTTCCGCGACCTGGTTGCCCTGGTCCGCCCGGCCGTGCTGGAAGCCGCCGAGCACAGCGGTCACCCGTTCGTCGACCACGCGCGCCGGTTCGGCCGCTCGGCCGGGCTCACCGCCTCGCCGGTCTCCCAGGTGCTGCTCGCCGTCCAGAACCACCCGGTGGCCGCCGTCGAACTCCCCGGCCTCAGCCTGCGGTTCGTCGCCGAGGTGTGCAACGGCACCGCCAAGACCGACCTCTCGATCTTCCTGGAGTTCCCGGCCGACGGACCCCTGCTCTCCGCCGAGTACCGGACCTCCCGCTACGACGAGCGGTCCGTCCGGGCCGTGCTCGACCACCTGGTCGCCCTGCTCTCCGCCGCCGTCGCCGAACCCGACCGGCCGCTCGGCGAGCTGGCCATGCTCTCGGCGGCCGAACTCGCCGCCGACGATCCGGTCAACCGCACCGAGGCGCCGATACCCGACGCCCCGCTGCACCGGCTGGTGGCGGACCAGGCGGCCCGCACCCCCGACACGGTCGCCGTCTCCGCCACCGACGGCGCCCTCACGTACGCCGAACTCGACGACACCGCCGACCGGTTGGCCCACCTGCTCGCCTCGCGCGGTGCCGGGCCCGGGGCCGTGGTCGCGGTCGCCGTCCGGCGCGGCCGGCTGCTGCCCGCGGCCCTGCTCGGCGTGCTGCGCAGCGGGGCCGCCTACCTGCCGCTCGACGTGGAGCAGCCGCTCGCCCGCAACCGCGGCGTCCTCGACGACGCCGGTGTCACCCTGCTGGTCGCCGAGAGCGCGACGGCGGGCGACCCGCTGCTGCACGGCCGCGAGGCCGTGCTCGTGGACGGCCCCGAGCACGCCGCCGCCCCCGCCGCGGCGCCGGCCGTCACCGTCGGCCCGGAGGACCCCGCCTACCTGCTGTACACCTCCGGCTCCACCGGCCGCCCCAAGGGCGTCGCCGTCCCGCACCGCGCGATCGTCAACTTCCTCACCTCGATGGGCCGCGAGCCGGGCCTCACCGGGCGGGACGTGATGGCCGCCGTCACCACCGTCACCTTCGACATCGCCGGTCTGGAGCTCTGGCTGCCGCTGGTCACCGGCGCCCGGGTGGAGATCGCCGACCGTGCCACCGCCACCGACGGCCACGCGCTGGCCGGCTGGCTCGGGTCCCGCGGCGTCACCCACCTGCAGGCCACCCCCGCCACCTGGCGGATGCTGCTGGAGGCCGGGTGGTCCGGCCGTCCCGGTCTGACCGCCCTGTGCGGCGGCGAGGCGCTCACCGCGGACCTCGCCGAGGCGCTGCTCCCGCGCGTCGGCGCGCTGTGGAACCTGTACGGGCCGACCGAGACCACCGTCTGGTCCACCGTCCAGCGGGTCACCCCCGAACTCGCTTCCCACGGCGGGGTGGTGGCCCTCGGCGCGCCCGTCGCCAACACCCGGCTGCACCTGCTGGACTCCGCCGGAGGCGCCGTTCCGGTCAACGGCGTCGGTGAGCTCTGCATCGCCGGCGCGGGCGTCGCCCTCGGCTACCACGGCCGTCCGGAGCTCACCGCCGAACGGTTCACCGCCGAGCCCGGCGGTCCCGAGGGCGCGCTGATGTACCGCACCGGTGACCTCGCCTGCCGCCGCGCGGACGGCCGGTTGGAGTACCACGGCCGCGCCGACGCCCAGGTGAAGCTCCGCGGCTTCCGCATCGAGCTCGGCGAGATCGAGGCCGCGCTCACCGCGATCCCCGGGGTCACCGCGGGCGCCGTCCGGCTCGTCGGGACCCCGGCCGGCCCGGTCCTCGCCGGGTACGTCGTCACCGGCGCCGAGCCCACGGGCCGCGGGTCCGCCGACGCCGGGTCCACCCGGAGCGCGCTCACCGAGGACGAACTGCGCATCACCCTCGCCGAGCGGCTGCCCGACTACATGGTGCCCGCCGCGCTCGTCCTGCTCGACGCGCTGCCGCTGACCCCCGGCGGCAAGGTCGACCGGGCCGCGCTGCCCGCGCCACGGCTCGGCGGCGCCGGCTCCCCGCCCGAGGGGGACTGCGAGGAACTCCTCGCCGACCTCTGGCAGGAGGTGCTCGCCGTCGAACGGGTCGGCCGGCACGACGACTTCTTCGCCATCGGCGGGCACTCGCTGCTCGCCACCCGGCTGCTCACCAAGGTGCGCGACACCTTCGAGACCGAACTTCCGCTGCGCACGATCTTCGAGGCCCGCACGCTGGCCACGCTGGCCCGCCGCATCGAGGAGCGGATGCTCGCCGAGATCGACGAACTGGGCGACCTGAACGACCTCGACGACCCGACCGACCCGACCGACCCGACCGGCCGGAACGGCCGGAACCGCCCCGGTGCGCCCGGGGTCCCGCACGACCGCACGGCCGACGGCACCACCGGTGCCCGGACGGGGGAGACCGCATGACCGACCAGCCCACCACCGGTCCGGCCCCGGACGCCGAGGCCCGACGGCAGGAACTGCTCCGCCGCCGCCTCGCCAAGGCCAAGGCCGCCAAGGCCGCCGCCGCGGACGGCGCCGCCGACCGCTACGCCGTCACCCCGCGCCCCGCGGGCACCCCCGCGCCGCTCTCCTCGGCCCAGCGCCGGATGTGGTTCCTGGCCCAGTACGAGCCCGACAGCGCCGCCTACCACATCCCGCTCGCCCTGCACATCGACGGTGCGCCCGACCCGGCCGTCCTCGGGGCGGCCCTCACCGACGTCTTCGCCCGGCACGAGGTGCTCCGCACCGTCTACCCGACCGTCGACGGCGAGGTCCGCCCGGAGCCGCTGCCCGCCGAGCGCCTCACCCTCACCGTCGCCGACGTCCCCGCCGACCGGGTCGACGCCTGGCTGGAGACCGAGGCCCACCGCCCCTTCGACCTCGCCGCCGACCTGCCGCTGCGCGCCGCCCTGCTGCGCACCGGCGACGGCGCCGTGCTCAGCCTGGTGCTGCACCACATCGCCGCCGACGGCTGGTCGATCGGGGTCCTGTTCACCGACCTCGCCACCGCCTACGCGGCCCGGCGGGAGGGCCGCGCCCCGGGGTTCCCGCCGTTGCCCGTCCAGTACGCCGACATCGCGTACTGGCAGCAGACCGGGCTCGCCGCCGAACTCGACCGGCAGCAGACCTGGTGGCAGGAACGGCTGCGCGGCGCGACCGCCACCGTCACCGTGCCCCCCGACCGCCCCCGGCCGGCCGTGGCCGGGACCGCCGGCGACCGGTTCACCGCCGAGCTCGGCGTCGAGCGCACCCGCCGGATCCGGGCGCTCGCCGAACAGACCGGCACCACCGTGTACATGGTGCTCCTCGCGGCCCTGCAGACCGTCCTCGGCCGCTACACCGGCAGCGAGGACGTGACCGTCGGCACCCCGGTCGCCGGGCGCACCCGCAGCGAGACCGAGCCGCTGGTCGGCTGCTTCGTCAACACCCTGGCGATGCGCACCGACCTCTCCGGGGACCCGACGGTCCGCCGGCTGCTCGACCGGGTACGGGAGTCGGCCCTCGGCGCCTTCGGGCACCAGGACCTTCCCTTCGAGCGGCTGGTCGACGCGCTCGGCCCGGAGCGCGAACTGGCCCACACCCCGCTGTTCCAGGTCCTGCTCAACGTCCACAACCAGGCGCAGGCCCGGCCGGGGCTGCCCGGCCACGCCGTCGACTGGCGGCCGATCGGCACCGACACCGCCAAGTTCGACCTGTCGGTGGCCGTCGTCGACACCGGCGGCGAGCTGGTCGCCGACCTCGTCTGGCGCACCGAGCTGTACGACGAGCCGACCGTCCGGCGCGTCCTCGGCCACCTCACCACCGTCCTCGACGCGATGGCCGAGACCCCCGACCGCCCGCTCTCCGGTCTCCCTCTGCTCACCCCGTCCGAGCAGCGGCAGATCGCGGACTGGGACGACACCGCGCGCGACTGGGACCTCGGGGGCACCCTGCACGGCCTGGTCGAGGAGCAGGCCCGCCGCACCCCGGGCGCGCCCGCCGTCCGCGGCGCCGACGGCGTCCTCGACTACGCCGAACTCGACCACCGCGCCAACGCCCTGGCCCACCGGCTGCGCGCGCTCGGCGTCGGGCCGGACCGCCCGGTCGGGCTGCTCGTCGAGCGCTCCGCCGCGCTGGTGGTCGGCATGCTCGGCATCCTCAAGGCCGGCGGCGCCTACCTGCCGATCGACCCGGTCTACCCGGACGAGCGCATCCACGGGCTGCTCGCCGCGGCCGGGGCCGCCGCGGTCGTCACCACCGAGGACCTCCGCGACCGGCTCCCCGCCGGGATCCCGGCGGTCGTCCCGGACGGCTCGGCCACGGCCGAGGCCCCCGAGGTGGACGTCCGGCCCGAGCACCTCTGCTACCTGGTCTTCACCTCCGGCTCGACCGGCACGCCCAAGGGCGTCGCCGTCGAGCACCGCAACGTCCGCAACTACCTGCACGGCCTGCGGGAGCGGATCGGCGGTGACCAGGACGGCTGGAACTGGGCGCTGGTCTCGACGTTCGCCGCCGACCTCGGCATCACCAACGTGTTCGGCGCGCTCACCGGCGGCGGCTGCCTGCACCTGCTCACCCGCGATCAGGCGACCGATCCGGAGGCCTTCGCCGCCTACGCGGCCGAGCACCGGATCGACGCCATGAAGCTGGTCCCCAGCCACCTGGAGGGACTCGCCGCGCACGGCGCCGGCCTCGGCGGGATCCTGCCCGCCCGGCTGCTGATCTGCGCGGGCGAGGCCCTACGGCCCGACCTGGTCGCCCGGATCCGCGCCGCCCGGCCGGACCTGACGCTGCACAACCACTACGGTCCCACCGAGACCACCGTCTCGATGCTCGGCGCACCCGTGCCCGCCGACCTCGGGGACTGCGCGACCGCCCCGCTCGGCCGGCCGTTCGGCAACGTGGGGGCGCACGTCCTGGACGCCCTCCGCCGTCCCGTTCCGGTGGGTGTCCCGGGCGAGCTGTACGTCTCCGGCGCCGGCGTGGCCCGAGGCTACCTCGGCCGCGACGACCTCACCGCCGAGCGCTTCACCGAGGTGGCCGGCCGCCGCTGCTACCGCACCGGCGACCTGGTCCGGCGCCGCCCCGACGGCGCCGTCGAGTTCCTGGGCCGGATCGACCACCAGGTCAAGATCCGCGGCTTCCGGGTCGAGATCGGCGAGGTCGAGGCCGAGCTGACGGCCCGGCCCGAGGTCCGCGAGGCCGTCGTCGCCGCCCGGGGCGAGGGCGCCGCCCGCACCCTGGTCGGCTACCTCGTCCCCGCCGATCCGGCCGCCGCCCCCGACCCGGGCACGCTGCGCGCGGCCCTGCGCACCCGGCTGCCCGACTACATGGTGCCGGCCGTCCTGGTCGTCCTGGCGGCCCTGCCGCTGAACGCCAACGGCAAGGTCGACCGGGCCGCGCTGCCCGAGCCGGTCGCCACCCGGCCCGTCCCGGCGGGCGGCGGTGAGCCGGCCACCGCGACGGAGCACGCGGTGGCCGCCGCCTACCGTCAGGTGCTGGTCGCCGAGGAGGTCGGCGCCGCCGACGACTTCTTCGCCCTCGGCGGTGACTCCTTCTCCGCCGTGCACGCCGTCCGGCTGATCGGCCGCGGCCTCTCGGTGATCGACCTGTTCCAGCACCCCACCGTGCGCGAACTCGCCGCGCTGCTCGACGCCCGGGCCGGCGGCACCGCCGACGAGGGCCCGCGCACCCTGCTGCACAAGCTCACCCGCGGGAACGCCCCGGCGACGGTCAACGTCGTCTGCGTCCCGTACGGCGGCGGCAGCCCGATCACCTTCCAGCCGCTCGCCGACGCACTGCCCGCCGGCCACCGCCTCTACGCCGTCGAGCTGCCCGGCCACGACCCGAGCCGCCCCGACGACGACCTGGTCGAGCTCGACGCGCTGGCCGACACCCTGACCGCACAGATCCGCGAGCGGATCGACGGTCCGGTGCTGCTCTACGGGCACTGCCTCGGCGGCGCGCTCGCCACCGCGCTCGGCTCCCGGCTGGAGGCGGCCGGCGCCGACCTGCGCGGGGTCGCGCTGGGCGGCACCTTCCCCGCCGCCCGGCTGCCGGGCCGGTTCGCGGAGTGGATGGCCCGCAGGCTCCCCGGCGACCGGATGCTCTCCAACCGCTCCTACCTCGACTACCTGCGGGCGATGGGCGGGTTCACGGACGTCTACGACCAGGCCGAACAGGACTTCCTGGTCCGGGCGCTGCGGCACGACGTCCGGCAGGCCGAGGACTTCTACACCCGCGCCTACGGGGACGCCCGCCCGGTCGCGATCGGGGCGCCGATCCTCTGCGTCGTCGGCGAGAAGGACCGGGCCACCCTCCTGTACCAGGAGCGGTACACGGAGTGGGAGCACTTCGGCGAGACCGTCGACCTCGCCGTCGTGCCCCGCGCCGGGCACTACTTCCTCAAGCACCAGGCCGGCGAACTCGCCCGCGTACTGGTCGAGTTCGCGGCCACCGGCGCGGTCTCGGGCGCGGACCGGGCCGACGCCCGGCGGCCGGCGGCCCGCGCCGAACTCGCCACCTTCGCCAAGGTGGCGATCGGCCAGTTCGTCTCGATGATCGGCACCAGCCTCTCCACCTTCGCGCTCGGCGTCTGGGTCTACCAGCAGACCGGCTCGGCCTTCGACTTCGCGATGATCGCGGTGGTCGCGGTGCTGCCGGCGGTCCTGCTGCTGCCGATCGCCGGTGCGCTCGCCGACCGGGTGGACCGCCGCCGCATCATGATCGTCACCGACACCGTGGCCGCCGCCGGCATGCTCGGCCTCGGCGCACTGCTCTGGGCCGACCTCCTCCAGGTCTGGCACATCTACGCGGTCGCCTGCACCGGGGCCGTCTGCTCGGCCTTCCAGCGCCCCGCCTACCTGGCCGCGATCACCCAGCTGGTACCCAAGCGCTACCTGGGCCAGGCGAACGGCCTCGCCCAGCTCGGCACGGGCGCCGGCGACATGATGGCCGTCCTGGGCGGCGGCGTGCTGGTCTCGCTGATCGGCCTGCACGGGGTGGTGCTGTTCGACATGGCCACCTTCCTCACCGGCGTCACCTGCCTGCTGCTGGTGCGCTTCCCGGACGCGATGTTCGACCGGCAGGAGGAGCCGCTGCTCCGCGAGGTGGTGACCGGCTGGCGGTACATCGTGCGCCGGCACAGCCTGGTCGCGATGGTGGTCTTCTTCGTGGTGTTCAACTACCTGTTCGCCGTCGCCACCGTGCTCATCACCCCGATGGTGCTGGCGGGCGGCTCGGCGGTCCAGCTCGGCGTGATCACCGCGCTCGGCGGGCTCGGGGCCATGACCGGCGCCCTGGTCATGGCCCTCTGGGGCGGCACCCGCAGACGCACGTTCGGCATGATCGGCTTCACCTCGGTGGTCGGTCTCGCCGCCGTCCTGACCGGCAGCCGTCCCGAGGCCGCGCTCACCGCCTGCGGGCTCTTCGTCCTCTGGGCCGCGATGATGATCCTCAACTCGCACTGGATGGCGCTGATCCAGACCAAGGTCGGGATGGAGCTCCAGGGCCGTGTCCTGGCCACCAACCAGATGCTCGCGATGTCGATGATGCCGCTCGGCTTCCTCACCGCGGGGCCGCTCTCGGACCACGTCTTCGAGCCGCTGATGCGCCCCGGCGGCGCGCTCGCCGACTCGGTGGGCCTGGTCCTCGGTACCGGACCGGGCCGCGGGGCGGGACTGCTGCTCGTCGTGGTCGGCCTGGTGCTCACGGTCTGGGGCGTGCTGGGACTGGCCTACCGGCCGCTGCGGCTGCTGGAGGACCTCCTCCCGGACGCGCTGCCGGACGCCGAGATCGGCGACAAGGACGCCATCCAGGCCGAGGCCGACCGCCGGCTCGCCCAGACCGAGGCGGCCCGGGCCGGGCGCATCGGCCGCACCGGGCGTCTCACCGGTGCCCGGGTACCGAGACCGGCCGGTGCCCCCGAGCCGGTCGAGGACGATCCGGCCGACCGGGTCCACGCCTCCACGGCCCGCCGCTAGCGGCCACCGGGCCGGCCCCCCGGGCCGACCAGCGGCCTCACCCCGGAAGACGCGCCCGCTCCCGAAGGAGGCTCCCCTTCCCGGAAGGCGCGTTCCCGGAAGACGCCCCCGCCCTCCCGCTCCGACGAGCGGGAGGGCGGGGGCGTCCGCGTGGCGGCTACTTCGCGCGCGTGAAGGAGTAGTTGAACTCCGCCGTGCCGAAGGACTGCATCAGCCGGATCCAGAACGGCATGGTCATCTCCAGCGCCCGGGCCCCCGCGATGTCCCCGAGGTCGATCACCGAGCCCGCCGGCCAGCCGAACTCCGCCAGCACCGCCACGACCTCGGCCTTGGCGTCGGCGTCGTCCCCGGCCACGAAGACGTTGTGCTCGCCCGGCAGCCGGGCCGGGTCCACCATCAGCGGCGCGGTCAGGGTGTTGAGCGCCTTCACCACCCTGGTCCGCGGGAACTCCCGCTGGATCCGCTCGCCGACACTGTCGGTGTTGACCGGGTCCAGCGTCACCGCGCCCTCGGGGGAGAACACCAGCGGGTTGGAGAGGTCGATCAGGACCTTCCCCGCCAGCCGGTCCGCACCCGCCGCCCGCAGCGCGTCCAGCGACACCGTCCCGGCGGTCGCGTTCACCACCACCTCGCCGAACTCCGCGGCGTCCGCGAACGTGCCGGCGTGCCCGGTCGGCCCGGCCTGCTCGGCCCAGGCCACCGCGTTCTCGTTCCCCCGGGAACGCGAACCGATCGTCACCTCGTGACCGAGTGCCACCAGCTTGTCCGCAATCGTCCGGCCCACCCCACCGGTACCCATGACCCCGTACCGCACAACCGCACCACCCGTCACTCGGAAACCTGCCGCGACGAACATAGAGCAGCCCGCCCGGCCTGTCCGGTGAACGCCGCGAACGGCCGACCGCCGAGTGGACCACCTCCGCTGGTGGCCCCACCCGCCCCGCCGAACCATGGGCGCCATGAACCGAACCACCCACCCGTGCCGGACCGCCCTCCGGGGCCCGACACCGCCCCGCCGCCCGGGCACCCGCCGCCTGCCGCGCGCCGCGGCCGTGCTCACCGGCCTCGCCCTGCTCGCCCCGGCCGCCGCAGGCACCGCCCGGGCCGACGTCAGCACCGTCTCCTTCTCCGCCGACCGCACCGCCTGGGACCGCGACGAACCCGCGCTGAGCCCCGCCGAGGTCGGCAAGTCCGACTTCGGCGTCCGCTTCTCCACTCCGCTCAACGGCCAGGTCTTCGCCCAGCCCCTGGTCATCGGCCCGACCGTCGTCGTCGCGACCGAGACCAACCACGTCTACGGCATCGCCGCAGGCACCGGGAAGATCACCTGGCACCGGGAGATGGGCCCCGCCTGGGCCTCGGCGGCCATCGGCTGCTCCGACCCCGGCCCCAACGTCGGCACCACCTCCACCCCCGTCCACGACCCCGCCACCGGTACCGTCTACCTCACCAGCAAGGTCGACGACGGCCCCGACGACAAGCACCCGCACTACTACGTGCACGCCGTCGACGCCCAGACCGGGGCCGAACGCAGCGGCTGGCCCGTCACCGTCCAGGGTGACCCGGTCAACGCGCCCGGCAAGCCGTTCAACGCCTACCGCTCCCTCCAGCGCCCGGGGCTGCTCCTCCTCGACGGCCGGCTCTACTTCGGCTTCGGCTCGCTCTGCGGCATCGGCGACTACATCGGCACGCTGGCCGGCCTCGACACCCGGACCCGCAAGCTCACCCTGTTCTCCACCGTCGCGGGCTCCGACACCCAGCGCGCCTCGATCTGGATGGCCGGCAGCGGCCTCGTCTCGGACGGCCCCGGCCGGTTCTTCCTCACCACCGCCAACGGCCAGGGCTCCGGCGCCTCGCCGGCGGTGGGTCCGGGCAACCGGCCGCCCGGCGGCCTCGGCGAGTCGGTGGTCCGCTTCGCCGTCGACGCGGACGGCGGCTTCGCGCCCGCCGACTTCTTCAGCCCCACCAACAACGCCACCCTCGACAAGCGGGACACCGACCTCGGCTCCGGCGGCCCGGTCGCCCTGCCGTCCTCCTTCGGCACCCCCACCCACCCCCGCCTGCTCGTCCAGGTCGGCAAGGACGGCCGGATCTTCCTGCTCGACCGCGACGACCTGGGCGGCATGGGCCAGGGCCCCGGCGGGACCGACAAGGTGGTCGGGCTCACCGGCCCCTACGGCGGTGTCTGGGGCCACCCGGCGGTCTGGGGCGGCGACGGCGGCTACGTCTACACGGTCGAGAACTTCGGCAAGCTGCGCGCCCTCAAGTACTCGGTCACGGCCGCCGGCAGCCCGCAGCTCAGCAGCGCCGGCACCAGCGCCGGGGACTTCCTGAAGATGTCCGGCTCGCCCGTGGTCACCTCGGACGGCACCCGCTCCGGCTCGGCCCTGGTCTGGGTGATCTGGTCCGGCACCGGCCAGTACGGTGAGGGCGGCGAACTGCGCGCCTACGACCCCGTCCCGGTCGACGGCGTCCTCAAGCTGCGCCGCTCCTTCCCGCTCGGCACGGTCAGCAAGTTCTCCGTCCCGGCCACCGACAAGGGACGGATCTACGTCGGCACCAAGGACCACCGCCTGGTCGCCCTCGGACGCCCGGGCGCCTTCGCCTGAGCGGTGGCCGTTGCCCCGCGTCCGCCCGGCCTCACGTGCCGGGCCCGACGGAGAACAGCACGGCCACCGCCGCCACCAGTGCGGCGCCCGGCGCCAGGCCCGCCCACAGGCGGGCCCGGCGCACCAGGTAGGCCAGCGGCCACTGGACCGCCAGCAGCACCACGGTCGTGAGCAGCAGACGGTCCGACAGGGCCAGTCCCGCGTAGGTCTCCGGGCAGGATCCGGGCTCGAAGCACGGGTCGGTCGTCATCTCCGCCACCCCGCGCAGGGGCAGCGCGAACAGCAGGCACGCTCCCGTCACCAGCGTCGAGCGCACCGGCACCAGCCACCACCCGGTCCGGTCCCGGCCCGCGATTCTCCTCATGGCCGGATCCTGCCCGGCCGCACCGCCGCCCCGTCAGCGCACGGGTACTCAGTTCCCCGTGCGCGAGGTACTCAGAGCCGGGCGGTGACCGTCTTCGGGCGCCGGTACTCCTGGAGGGCGAGGACGGAGAGGTCGGTGCCGTGGCCGGAGGCGCCGCGACCGCCGTGGGGGAGTTCGGCGGTCTGGACGAGGTGGCAGTTGATCCAGGTCTCGCCTGCGTCCAGGCGGGCCGTGAGGTCGAGGGCGGTGGGGAGGTCGCGCGTCCAGACGCTCGCCCCGAGGGCCTGCGGGACGGAGTTGGCGAGGGCGAGCGCGGCCTCGACGGTGGGGGCGTGCTGGACGGTGAGCAGCGGGCCGAAGACCTCCTCCAGGACGGCGGGGTCGTCGTCCGGGAGGTCGGCGAGCAGGCGGGCCGGGCGCCAGAGGCCGTCGGTCCGGCCGGGTGCGGCGGGCGAGCGCTTGGCGGCGGACGCGTCGACGATGCGGTCGTAGCGGGCGGCCTGGTCGGGGTTGTTGAGCGGGCCGAAGTCCCGGCCGGCCTGCCGCTCGGCGAACGCGGCGGTGAGCGCGGCGAGGACGTGCTCGTAGTGGTCGGACAGGGTGATCACCCGGGCGGGGGCGGCGCAGCTCTGGCCGGCGTTGTAGGTGCACGCCTCGGCGAGCGCGGACCAGGTGTGCGCGGGGGCGTCGGGCAGGACGAGGACGGGGCTGTTGCCACCGAGTTCCAGGCTGACCCGGCGGTGACCGGCCCGGGCGGTGACGTCGGCGCCGGCGGCGGCGCTGCCGGTGAAGGCGATCAGGTCGACGTCGCCGGCGACCAGCAGCCGTCCGGTCTCCCGGTCGCCGGGCAGGACGGTGAGCACGTCCTCGCCGAGCGCCTCGGCGGCGTGGGCGGAGAGCAGGGCGGCCGACTCGGTGGTGGTCTCGGCCGGTTTGACCACGACGGTGTTGCCCGCGGCCAGCGCCGGGGCGCCCCGCCAGGCGGCCATCAGCAGCGGGTAGTTCCACGGGACGACGGCGGCGACCACGCCGACCGGCTCCCAGCGCACCCAGCTCTCGTGGCCCGGGAGGTAGCGGCCGGCGGCGGGCGCGCTGTCGGTCCGGGCCGCGCCCGCGTAGAACCGGAACAGGTCGGCGGCCTGCAGGATCTCGCCGGTCGCCTCCGCCTCGGGCTTGCCGGTGCCGGCCTGCTCCAGCACGGTGTACTCGGTGAGGTGCCGTTCGACGAGGTCGGCGAGCGCGTCCAGGCGGCGCTCGCGCTCGCGCGGGGTGAGCGCGCGCCAGCGCGCCCCGGCGGCGCGCGCCCGGGCGACGGTCTCGGTGACCCTCCCGGCGCGGGCGGGCACCAGGGTGCCGCGGGTGTGGCCGGTGCGCGGGTCGGTCAGGTGGATCGAGGGTTCGGTGGACGGTTCCATGGGTGGGCCTCCCGGGCCGGGGCAGCAGGGGGTTGCGGAGCGGTCGGTGGTGGCGGGGCGCTCACCGGTGCGGGGCGGGTCCGGTGGCGGGCGGTCTCACAGGTCGTAGGCGCGCAGCCAGAGTTCGAGCGTGAGCACCAGCCAGAGCTTGCCGCCCTGACGCGGTAGCAGGGTGCCCTCGCGTCGCATCCAGGTACGGACGGTGTCGGGGCGGACCAGGCCGCGCTCGCGGGCGGTGCGGCCGAGCAGCAGGTCGCCGGAGAGGTCGCGCAGCGGGCCGTGCAGCCACTGCTGGACCGGCACCCGCATGCCGCTCTTCGGCCGGTCGACGACGGCCCCCGGCAGCAGGTCCCGGACGGCCTCCTTGAGCACCCACTTCTCCACCGTGCCGCGGAGCTTGAGCGTCGGCGGGGTGGCGAAGGCGTGGTCGACGACGTGCCGGTCGAAGAGCGGGGAGCGGCCCTGGACGCCCTGCGAGGCGGTCAGCCGTTCGACCTTGGTGAGGATGTGGTGGGCGCCCTTGGTCCGCAGGTTGCAGTGGAGCAGCTGGTTGAGGAGCGTGTGCATCGGCCCGGGCCGCAGGTACGGGGCGACGAAGCGGCGCGGCTGCGGCTCGCCGGCCAGCGCGCGCAGCGCCTCCGGGGTGAGCAGCCGGGGCAGGTCCTCGTAGCACTTGCGGTAGGACCGCAGGTACGCCTCGGCCCGCGCCTCGGGGTCCGGGTCGTCCCGGTGCATCTCGTGGACCAGCATCGGCAGGTTCTTCGGGCCGCCGAACACCGGGTCACCGCCCTCGCCGTTGAGCGAGACGGTGATCCCGTCGCCGGAGACGGCCTCGGCGAGCATCAGGTTGGGGACGGTCAGCGGATCCCCGACCGGGCTGTCGAGCAGGGCGACGGTGTCGGCGAGCCGGGCGGCGACCTCGGTGCCGGAGACGGTGAGGACCCGGTGGGTCGTCCCGCAGTGGCTCGCCACCAGGCCCGAGTAGCCGAGTTCGTTGGGGAGGTCGTCGCCGAAGCTGATCGAGTAGGTGTGCACGGGGCGGTCGTGCAGCCGGGCGGCGAGCGCGGTGACCAGGGAGCTGTCGACGCCGCCGGAGAGCAGGACCGCGACCGCCTCGCCGGCCGGCAGCCGCCGCTCGGTGGCCCGTTCCAGCAGCGACCGCAGCTCCTGCGCGTACCCGGCGGGCGGGACGAGCCCGTCGTCGGGGAGCAGTTCGGCGGGCTCCCAGTAGGGCTCCTGGTGGGCGGAGCCGTCGGACGCGAGCCGCAGGACCCGCCCGGGCAGGGCCTCGTGGACGCCGCGCACCAGGGTCTCGTCGCCGGGCAGGTAGGCGAAGGTGAGGAAGGAGCGGACGGCGGCGAGGTTGAGCCCGGTGTCGAGCGCGGGCCAGTGGCGCAGCGTGCGCAGCGAGGTGGACGCGGCCCAGCACCCGTCGGCGTGGGCGTAGAAGAGCGTGCGGGCGCCGGCGTGGTCGCGGATCAGGACGAGGTCGGGGCCGTCGACCACGGCGAGGGCGAACATCCCGTCGGCGCGCCGGACGCCGTCGGAGCCGAGCCGGAGCCAGAGCCGCAGCAGGAGTTCGCCGTCCGGGCAGGTCCCGGGTGCGGGGGCGCCGGCGGCGGCGAGGGCGGAGTGCAGCTCTGGCCGGTTGTGCAGGGTGACCTCGCCGACGGCGGTGGTGCCGTCGACGGTGAACGGGCCGGTGGCGAAGCCGGGTTCGCCGTGGATCAGGGCGGCCTGGCCGCCCCGGACGCCCCCGCCCGCCGGGGCGCCGGGTCCGGGGAGGGCCGTGCCGGTGAGCGAGGCGAGGTGGGCGCGGGCCCGGTCGGCGTCGGGGCCGGCGCAGGCGCAGCAGCGGGGCATGGGGGAGTGGTGCCTTTCGTCGAGGGGCCGGCGGCGGGGCGCGGCGGGTCAGCCGAAGTCGTCGCCGTCCCAGTCGTCGCCGGAGTCGTCCCAGCCGTTGTCGGTGTCGTCCCATCCTGCGTCGGACCCGGTGTCGGACCCGCCGCCGTCGGAGCCCCCGCCCCCGCCGCCGTCGGAGGTCTGCTGCCGCTGGGCGGCCTGGCGCAGCGCCTCCTCCTCCGCCTCGGACAGCGTCTCGGGGGGCAGTTGCGCGGCGGTGATCGCCGCGGCGCCGGCCACGCCGAGGGCGCCGACCACCACGCCGAGCCGGCCGCTGAAGGAGGTCCGGTTGACGGTGACGTGTCCGCCGGCCCAGACGGTGCGCCCGTACCCGATGTCGCGGCCGTACTCGGTGGTGCCGTCGGTGTGGAGCCGCTTGACGAGGTCCCGGCCGAGCCGTTCGTCGGTGCCGGACCGGCCGAGGCTGTCCTGCCAGTGGACGAGGTGGCCGGCGCCGCGCCGGCGCCACTCGCTGCGGCCGTCCTCGTACCGCCGGTGCAGTTGGCCGTCGGCCAGCAGTTCGTCGCGGTAGCCGAGGTGGCGTGCGTTGCTCATGGTCGAGGGGTCCTCACACGTCGGGGGGCGGGTCGGTCGGTCAGGGGGTGGGCCAGCTGAGGAAGCCGGCCTCGCGGGCGGTGCGGACCCGGCTCCGCAGCGGGGTGCGGCGCGGGCCGGTGGCGCCGCCCCGGACCTGGCGGATCACGGTGTGCAGCAGCCTGGCCGGTCCGACGGCGGCCAGTTCCACGGTCCGGCCGCCGCCGAGCCAGGCCCGCTCCTCGGGGCGCAGCCCGGCGGGGAGCAGGCCCCGGTAGGCGTGCGGGCCGCGGCCGGTGGTGAGGTGGAGGGCGGTGGCGTGCCGGGGGACGAGGCCCATCGAGCGGACCCGGACACCCGCGGGCCCGTCCACCGCGCCGCCGCTGCCGTACTCCGCCCGGACCCGCTCGAAGCAGGCCAGCCCGGCCGGGCTGGCGTCGTGCAGCACGTGGACCACGGCGTCGCCCGCCCGCTCCAGGGCCGCCGTCAGCCGCGGGTCGAGCGGCAGCCCGTCGGCGGCGACGATCGGGCAGGCGGCCTCCAGGTGCAGGTCGTTGGCCACCAGCATGGCGGCGATCGCGGGACTCTGGCAGACCAGCAGCCGGGGCAGCCCGTAGTCGTAGAGGTCGCCCTCGGCGGCGGTCCGGGTGCCGGGGGCCACGGCCGCTGCGGGATCCAACGGCGGTAGCAGGCCCGGCAGTTCGTCACGCCGGGTGGCCAGGGCGGCGGCGAACCGGCCGTACCGCACCGGTGGCGCCAGGGTGTACGGGATCCGGCGCGGGCCGGCGTGCAGCGGCTGGAGCACGCGGCACAGCTCGTAGTAGAGCTGGCGTTCGGTGTAGCGCAGGCCGCCGGGCGCCCCGGCCCGTTCGGCGGCGAGGGTCAGTGCGCCGTCCAGCAGCGGACGCAGGGTCATGCGGTGCCCTTCCGGGTGGGCCCGGGCCCGTGGCCGGGCTGCTCCTCGGGCCAGGTCAGGAAGCCGACGGCCAGAGCTCGCCGGCGGGTCTCGATCGGGTTCTCGGGCCGGTCGGGCCGCCGGGGCGCCGGGATCCCGGCGGGGCCGCCGGCGGTGCTCCGCCCGCCGGCCCGTTCGGCGGCCCGGACGGCGACGGCCAGCAGCCGCTTCGGCGGCAGGGCGGCCAGCGGGCTCCACCAGCCCTCGGCGAACCAGGCGCGCTCGCCGCCGGTGAGCCCGGGCACCGTCCGCTCCAGGCGGGCCTGCAACTCCTCGGAGCGGTGCGGGTCGCGCAGCAGGACGAACTTGTCCTGGTCGACGAGCACCGTGCGGACCGGGAGGCCCGCGTCGAGGACCCGCCGGCCGCGCAGTGCGGCTCGGGCGTCGGCCACCAGCAGGCAGCCCTGCGGCGAGGCGTCGTGCAGCACCACCACGGGAAGGCCCGCGGGGACGGCGCGCAGGTCGGTCACGAGCAGCGCGCGGTGGCGGCGGGGGTAGTCGTTGGCCTGGAGGAAGGTGGTCACCGTCCGGTCCGGGCAGAGCAGGACGAACGCCGGTTCGGCGGGCGGCGGGCCGGGCCGGACGAGGTCGTCCTCCACCAGCCCGGACGGCAGCGTCCCGTAGACCTTCTTCCACCGGTCGACCACGGTGCGCCGGAAGTCGTCGGCGTCCCAGCGCAGCTCGACCGGTGCGGGCGGCGCGGGCGTGTCGGCGAGCCAGAACTGGCGGACGCCGGTGCCGATGAGGACCATCCCGCCGAGTGCCAGCAGCACGGTGAGCGAGCCGTTCAGCGCGAGGCCGACGACCATGGCCGCGATCCCGAGCACGCCCAGGCACGAGCCGCCGCCCCGGCTGCCGAGGAAGGACGGCTCGGGCCGGCCGCGCCGTTGCAGGGCGTACCGCAACTGGCCGACGGTGCAGGCCAGTCTGCCGTCCAGGGTGAGCTTGGCGGTCAGCTTGCGGATCCGCAGGTCGTTGAGCCCGGTGCCCTCGGACTTCGGGTCGAGGGCGAAGTCCTTGCGGCAGTACGAGCAGCGGTGCCCGCCGCGCTCGCGCTGGCGCAGGCTCTTCGCACAGTGCGGGCAGATCATCGGGGCACCTCCGGGGTCGCCGTGTCCGGATCCGTCGGGGGGTCGGGCCAGCTCAGGAACCCGAGGTCCGAGGCCGGCGCGCGCGCGTCGGCGGGCTCGTCGGCCGGGCCGGGGCGCTTGTCGAAGGTCTTCGCCACGGCCCGCTCGGCGGCCTGCTCGGCCGCCGCCAGCACCCGCTTGGGCGGCTGGGCGGCGATCGGGCTCCACAGCCCCGCGGTGTACCAGGCGAGTTCCTCCCGGGTGAGTCCCGGGAGCCGCGCCAGCTGTTCCGCGAGGGGCTCGCGCTGCCGGCGTTCGTACAGCTGCACCGTCCGCTCGCCCCCGGCGAGGGCGGTGCGCGCCGACAGCCCGGCGTCGACGACCCGGCGGCCGGGAAGCGCGGCGCGGGTGTCGGCGACCAGCAGGCAGCCCTGCGGGGAGGCGTCGTGCAGGACCACGACCGGCAGCCCGGCGGGTATCTCCTCCGGACGGCCCACGAGCAGGGCGCGGTGGCGTCCGGGGAAGTCGTTGGCGTGCAGGAAGGCCGTCACCGTCGGGTCCGGGCAGAGCACCGCGAGAGCCGGGGTGCCGGCCGGGCGGACCGGCAGGACGGCGGCGTCGTCGACGACGCCCGTGGGCAGGGCGCCGTAGGTGCTCGTCCAGGAGGCCAGGACCGAGTCCCGGAACCGCCGGGCCGTCCAGTTGACGGGGGTCAGGAGGGGATCGGTCCAGCGGCGCTGCTCGTCCTGCCACTTCCGGAGCTGCTCGGTCCACCGGTCGTGCGAGCGCTGCCACTCCCGCCGCAGGCGCGGGAGCTTGCGGCGTTCCTGCACGATGACCAGCAGGCCGAACAGGAACCAGAGGCCGAGTGCGGCCGGCGCGAGGGCGAGGAGCCGGTGCCCGGGCACCAGGACGGCCCAGAGGACGGCGGCGGCCAGCGGGACGACGGCGCCGGCCGTCGCGCAGCCCGGTCTGTCCGCGTCGGCGGTGGGTTCGGGCGGGGCCTGCGGCGGGCGGGCCTGCTCGGCCCGGGGGAGCTGCCGCGTCACGACGGACCAGCGGAGCTGGTCGGTGGTGCAGACGAGCCGGCCGCCGTCCGTGAGCCGGTCCGCGTGCTGCCGCAGCCGGAGGTCGGTCAGGCCCTGGTCGAGCTTCGGTTCCAGGGCGAAGCGGCGCCGGCAGCGGGCGCAGCGGCGGTCGGTGCGCTCGCGCCGCAGCAGCCGCTGCCGGCAGTGCGGGCAGATCACCGCGGCACCTCCAGGGCGGCTGCCAGGCGGCGCAGCCGGGCGGCCAGCCGTTCGCGGGCGCTGACCCCGCCCACCTGCTGTCCCCGTTCCACGGCCCGCAGCGCCTCGGCGAGTTCGGTGTCCTGCCGGCGCTCCGCCTCGGCGGCGGTGATCGCGTAGTCCTCGTGATCGATGCCGTAACCGGTGTTGGCGGCGAGGATGTTGAGCGGTTCGGTGCCCCGGTTGGCGAAGGAGTGCGGCATCAGCTCGGGGATCCGGATCAGCAGCCCGGGTGTCAGCGGGACGTCCACCACCCGGCGCCGTTCGGCGTCGTACAGGCCGCAGGCCGCGTGGCCGAGGCTGAGCACCAGGTGCTCACCGCCGTGGGCGTGCGGGGTGAAGGCGCTGCGCGGGGCGACGATGCCGAGTTTGTAGGTGGCGTTCGACGGCCGCTCGGGCGAGGTCTTGGCGTCGCCGACCAGGTAGTGGGCGAACTGGCCCTCGTCGATGAAGCGGAGCAGTTCCTCACCGGCGGGCCCGTGCACGGTGTCCGGGCCCAACTCCCGTGCGCCCTCGCGGTCGGCGAGCAGGACGCGGCCGTCCGGGCGGAGCCGGTACAGGTCGACCCCGGCCGGTAGCCGCCCGGCGAGCCGTTCGAGCTCGCGCAGCCCGGATTCTATGGACATCGGCCACCCACCCCCACGTTGACCGCAGCGACGTCATCCCCGGTGACGTCGACCGACCTGTGACCGGTTCCCGTCCTCCGGGGCCGGCCTTGTGGATCTTACGCAGGGTGGGTGAACGCGCAAGGGTCAGCGTCCGCGGGCGACCACGAATCCGGGCAGGGCCAGCAGGAACTCCCGCGCCTCGACGGTCCGCTCGACCGCGTCGGCGTCCTCGCCGGCCGGTTCGGGCAGGTCCGCGACCACGCCCTCGATCTCCCGCTCGGCGGCCGCGACCAGCCCGGCGGCGGCCTCCTGGGCGCCGGCCACGCAGTCGTACGCCGCCATCCGGTCGAGCAGCCAGTGGACGTCGTCGGCCGCGTCGGGGCCGCGCCGGGCCCGGGTGCTGCTCAGGTACCGTACGACCCGGGCCCGTTCGGCGGGGGTGGCGCGTTCCAGCAGGTGGATCAGCATGAGGGTGCGCTTGCCCTCCCAGAGGTCCCCGGCGATCTCCTTGCCGTACTCCTCGGCCGTTCCGACCAGGTTGAGCACGTCGTCCTGGATCTGGAAGGCGGCGCCGAGGTACCAGCCGAACCGGTCGAGCCGGGACGCGTCCGTGGAGGCCCCCTCGGCGACCAGCAGGCCGGAGCGGCACGGGTAGAGGAAGGTGTACCAGGACGTCTTCTTGAGGCACATCCGGTAGTAGTCGGTGGCGGTGAGGTCGCAGACGTTGTCCCGGATCCAGCCGATCTCCAGCGCCTGTCCCTCCAGCGACTGGCGGCACATCAGCTCGGTCTCCTCGAACAGCCGCCAGGCGAGCTCCCCGCCGAGCGCCCGCCGGTTGGCCATCACCCGGCGCAGTCCGAGCAGGTTGGTCGCGTTGCCGACGTTCAGCGCCACCTCGACGCCGTACCGGGCGGGGAGCGTGGGCGACCCGCGGCGCAGCTCGCTGCCGTCCTGGATGTCGTCGTGGATCAGGAAGGCGTTGTGGAACAGCTCGACGGTGACCGCCGGGTTGAGCGCCCGCTCCGCGGAGCCGCCGAACGCGGTGCAGGTGACCAGGCAGAGCGCTGCGCGCAGTCCCTTGCACGGGCGGGCCGGGTAGTCGGCGGTGAGCTCGTAGAGGTACGGCGGGCTCTGTTCGGGGATGTGGCGGAGCAGCTCGGTGACGGTCCGCTCGCGGTACCGGGCGAGGACCCGTTCGACCAGCGGCGCCCCGACGGCCGTCGGACCGGCCGCCGTGCTCACCCGTTCGGCCGGGCGGAGGAGCCGTCGCCGGTGGCGTCCCCGGCCCCGCCGGTCGGCCCGCGCTGCGGACCGAAGGCGCTCTGCATGGTGCGGTTGGCGAAGCCGGGGGCGAGGCTGCTCAGGTTGAGCAGCAGGTCGAGGACGTCGTGCGCGTTGGTGGCGAGCCGCTCGGCCTGATCGGACACCTCGCCGGTGGTGGCCGCGAGCACCCGGGTGCTGACCGCGTCGATCAGCTGGTGGGTGTTCTCCGAGACCCGGCGGACCAGTTGGTCGAACTCCTCCTGGTCGACGCGGTGCTCGCCGGTCAGCCGGGCGGTGGCCGCCTTGGCGTCCGCCAGTCCGGCGGAGAGCTCGCGTTCCAGGACGGCGGCGGCTTCCATGACGGCGCGCGAGCCCTGCTCGCCCAACTCGCTGAACCGACCGGCGTCGGGCATGGCTGACCTCCTGGTTCGCGCCCCGGACGGGCCGGGGCGGGCCGGGCCGACGCGGAGCAGGGCGCCGGTCTCGATGGCTGATGGTACACGGCCATGTGCGGAGCGTGTCCGTGGTCCTCCGGTGTCGCCGCGCCCCTGCGCACCCGTGCCGACGTGCGCCGGAGCCTCCCCGGCGCGCGTTGTGCGCCGCGCGCCGGTGCCCTGCGGGCCGGGCGGCCGGCGGTCCGGCGCGTCTGGCGCCGACCGCCTCCGGTCACTGGTAGTAGTTGCGTGGTCGCGGATCGGTCCGCGCCCGGGGGGTGCTGGACGACGACGGCACGAGGAGCGGTCATGGGTGGCAGAGAGCGCCCGCCGAAGGCGCGGAACGCGCGTCCCGGCAGGCGGGCGACGGGCCCGCAGGCGGGCGGGCAGGCGGTGGACGCCCGGGTGGAGATCGCCCGGCTGGAGGGCTACCTGGCCTGGGAGGCGGAGGTGGCGGCGGCCGAGCGGGACGCCCGGGCCTTCGCCGACCGGTTCCCCTGGCTCTCGCCCGACGACCGGGAGGCCCTGGAGCGCGCCTACGCGGACGACCGCCTCCGGTACGCCGAGGAGGTCGTGGACCGGGCGGTCGAGCGGTGCCGGCAGCTCGCCGCCCGCTACCGCTCCGAGTGCCGCCGGATCTGCGCGCGGTGGGCGGCCGTCTGCCTCTCCGTGGCGCTGGCGGCGGCGCTGCTCGCCGCCCTCCCGGCGGCCCTGCACGGCTGACGGCCGCCGGTTGCGGGGCCCGGGGGCGGCCCACCCCCGCGGGGGGGGGCGGGGGGCCCCGGCGCGGGGGGGGGGGCGGGGGAGTGGGGGCCGCGGGCGCGGGGGATGTGCGC
>NZ_JBEXNT010000056.1:0-54736 GCF_040611255.1 Kitasatospora sp. NPDC002965
ACCTCGGCGGGGGTGGCGGCCGGCATCGACCTCTGCCTGCACCTGGTCCGTGCCGCCCACGGCGAACGGGCCGCCGCGAGCATCGCCACACGCCGGACCCGTTCGAGTGATCACGGGGCTGGTGACCGGGCCGCGCCGAGCGGACAATACGGGGCATGTCGCGACGCTCCCTGCTCACCGGTCCCGCCGGTCCCGCCGGTCCCGCGGCCGTGGCCGCTCCCGGCCGCCCGGACCGGGCCGCCCGGTACCGGCCACGGCTGGCCGCGCTGGCCGCCGGGGCGGTGCCGGTGTTCGCCTTCCCGGCGCCCGGGCTGGCCACGCTGGCGTGGGTCGCGCTCGTCCCCGGGCTGCTGCTGATGCAGCGGGCACCCGGGATGCGCGAGGCGGCGGTGCGGGGGTGGTGGTTCGGCGCCGGCTTCATCCTCACCGGCATGTACTGGCTGGTGCCGTCCGTCGGGCCCGCGCTGCCGCTGCTCGCCGTGCTGTTCGGCGCGCTCCAGGCCGGGGTCGGCGCGGCGGTGTGGGGGCTGCTGCACCCGCCGCCGACCACGCGGCGGGCGCTGCTCGCGCCGGTGGTCGTCGCCGCGGTCTGGCTGACCACCGAGTACGCGCGGTCCTGGCACGCCCTCGGCGGGCCGTGGGCCCTGATCGGCGCCACCCAGTGGCAGCACCCGACCGTCCTCGCGCTGGCCTCGATCGGCGGGATCTGGCTGGTCAGCGCGGCCGTGGTCGCGGTCAACACCGCCGTCCTGGTGGTGCTGACCGCCGCCGAACGGCGGCCCCGGACGGTGGCCGCCCTCGTGGTGGCCGGTCTGCTCGCCGCCGGGCCGCTGCTCTTCGCCCTGCGACCCGCGCCCGAACCGGCCGGGGCGGGCGGGGCCGGGGCGGGCGGGGCCGGTGGCGCGATCACCCTCGCCCTGGTCCAGCCCGGCATCGTCGACGAACCGCAGGCCCGCTTCGAGGCGGGTGTCCGCGCCACCGAGGCCCTCCGCGGACGGCCCGTCGACCTGGTCGTCTGGGGCGAGTCCAGCACCACCGCGGACCTCGACCGTGACCCTGCGGCGCTCGACCGGCTGCGCGGGCTGGCCGCCACGACCGGCGCCCGGGTGCTGGCCGGCGAGGACGCGCGCAAGGCCGACGGACGGATCTCCAAGGACGCGGTGCTGATCTCGCCGGACGGGATCGTCGACCGGTACCGCAAGATCCGGCTGGTGCCGTTCGGCGAGTACGTACCGCTGCGGCCGGTGCTCGGCTGGGTGGCCGGGGTCAGCCGGGCGGCCGGCGAGAACCGGGCCCCCGGCAGCGCCTTCCACCTCCTGCCGGCCGTCGACCGCGCAGGCGGCGCGCTGCCGGTCGGCGCGCTGATCTGCTTCGAGTCGGCGTTCCCCGACCTCTCCCGGACGGCCGCACGGGCGGGTGCACGGGTGCTCGTCTACCAGTCCTCGACCTCGACGTTCCAACGCACCTGGGCGCCCGAGCAGCACGTGTCGCTGGCCGCGATCCGGGCCGCCGAGACCGGCCGGCCGGCCGTCCAGGCCTCGCTCACGGGAGTGTCGGCCGCCTTCGACGCGCAGGGGCGCGAGCTCGCCCGGCTCGGCACGGACGGGACGGGCACGCTGGTCGTCCGGCTGCCGCTGACCGCGCCGTCCGCGCTCACCTGGTACGACCGGGTCGGGGACGTGGTGCCGCCGGCGGCCCTGCTGGTGACGGCGGGCGCCGCGGTCGGCGCCCTGCGCGGACGCGGTACGGGCCGGTCCGCGCGGGGCCGGCCGGCCCCGGCGGCGGACGGTCAGCCCTCGGAGCCCGCCAGGTAGATGCCGAACGCCGCGCCCTGCGGATCGCGCAGGACGGCGATCCGTGGGCCGTCCGGCACCGCGGTCGGGGCCATCAGCACGTCCGCGCCGAGGTTGCCCGCCCGGAACGCCGACACGTCCACGTCGGCGACCGCGAAGTACGGCAGCCAGTGCGGCGGCACCTGCGGGGGGAAGTTCTCGCCCATCACCAGCATGCCGCCGAAGTCGTCGCCGGCCAGGCCCCACTGGGTGTACTGCCCGGACGGGCCTACCGTCCAGCCGAACACCGCCGGGTAGAACGCCGCGGCGCCCTCCCGGTCCCGGGTGAGCAGCTCCACCCAGCCGAGCGCGCCGGGGGCGTTGAGCACCTCGGCGCCGACCAGGCGTCCCGCCTGCCAGAGCCCGAACACCGCACCGGACGGGTCCGCGACGATCGCGAACCGGCCGAAGTCGAGTGCGTCCATCGGCTGGACGACGACACTGCCGCCCGCCCCGGTGATCCGGGCGGCGGCGGCGTCGGCGTCGGCCACCAGGAACGAGACGGTCCACGCGGTGGGCTGCCCCTCGCCGTACAGCGGGGAGACGGAGGCGGCGATCGCGCGGTCCAGCCTCATGAAGGTGTACCCGCCGGCCTCGGGCCGCTCGTCCGTCTCGGGCCGCCAGCCGAACAGCTCGCCGTAGAACCGTTGGGCCGCCACGGGGTCGGTGCTGCCGTGCTCCACCCAGCAGGGGCCGCCGACCGCTACCTCGTCGATCTTCATCCGCGTTCCTCAGGACTGTTCGGCGGTCCGGGCGGACCGGGGTGGATCGGTGGCCGGGGACGCCGCTCAGGCGACTTCGAGGACGAGCTTCCCGCGCGCGTGGCCCGACTCGACCAGGGCGAGCGCCTCGGCGGCGCGGGCCAGCGGGTAGCGGGCGCTGATCTGCGGGTCCAGCTCGCCGGCGGCCACCAGCCCGGCCAGCGCGGCGAGCGTGTCCGGCGTGGTGGAGCGGGTGACGAACCGGCCGCCGAGTTCGGCCGCGGCGGCCGGGTCGGAGGTGGCGACCAGCCGGGAACGGTCCGCCAGCGTGGTCGCGGCGGCCCGCACGTCGTCGCCGCCGACCAGGTCGAGGATCCCGTCGACCCCGTCCGGGGCCACCGCCCGGATCCGCTCGGCGACCCCGGCGCCGTACCGGACCTGCACCGCCCCCAGGGACTCCACGTAGCCGCGGTTGGCGTCGCTCGCCGTGCCGATGACGCGGATGCCCCGGCTGCGGGCGATCTGGGCGGCCGCGCTGCCCACGCCGCCGGAGACACCGAGGATCAGCAGCGTCTGCCCGGCGCCCACCCCGACGTCCCGGACCGCGTCGTCGGCCGTCGCCGCCGCCACCGGCAGGGTGGCGGCCTGGTCGAAGCCGACCTTCGCCGGCTTCAGCGCGCTCATCCGCGCGAGCAGCAGCGTCTGGGCCGCGAACGCCCCGGCCGCCGCGATCCCGAACACCTCGTCGCCGGGCGTGAAGCCGGTCACCCCGGGCCCGACCCGCTCCACCACGCCCGCCGCCTCCTGGCCCATGACGGCCGGCAGCTCCCGGTCCCGGCCGAGCAGACCCCGGCGGACCTTCCAGTCCACGGGGTTCACCCCGGCCGCCCGCACCGCGATCCCGAGCTGTCCCGGTCCCGGCTCCAGCACGGGCCGGTCCAGGAACTCCTGCTTCTCCGGCCCGCCGTAGTCGACGAACCCGAACGCCTCGGCCATCCTCGATCCACTCCTCGCTCGCCGGCCCCCGGCCGCCTCGGTGCTTCCCCGCCCAGCATGCGGGCGGGGCGTCGGGCGGGCCGGTGGTGCTGGGCCGAACGGGCGGAGGGCCGGGCCGGCGGACGGGCGCGGACGGACGGCGCCCGCCGCCCGCCGGGCACCGTCGTCCGTCACCGCCCCGCGCGGGCCACCGGGACCCAGATCTCCGCCTCGGCCTGCCCCGCCTCCGCGGGGAAGCGGGTGCGGAGGATGTCCGGGCCGGGCCGCGACTCGTACGGGTTGGACGGGAACCACTGGGTGTAGACGTCCCGCCACATCTCCTGCAACGCCTGCGGGAACGTCCCGGTGTTGGAGAAGACGGCCCAGGTGCCGGCCGGGACCTCGCGGACGTCCAGGTCCTCCGGCACCTCGACCTCCGCGCCGGCCACCACCGCGTGGTAGTAGTCGAGTTCGACGCCCTCCTCCCGGCTGTCCGAGAAGAACTCGGTGACCGAGACGACGCCGTGCGGCTCCTGGTCCGAGAGGGCCGCGATCCGGTCGACGGTCTCCCGGCCGAGCCCCCTGATGAACGAGGCGATGGCCGGGTTGACCCCCACGTGGACCAGCGGGACCCGGGCCCGCCTGCCGACCACCCGGAACGCCGGCTTCTCCACGATGCGGTACCGCATGCTGCTGCTCCCTTCGATGACGAGCCGGAAGGACATCCGGGGCTGCGAGACGAGCACCGCACCGGCGCGCCGTGCCTCCCCCGGGCCGACCCCGTGCATCGCACGGAACGCCCGGGCGAACGCCTCGCCGGAGGTGTAGCCGTGCCGGACCGCGACATCGAGCAACGTCCGCTCGCCGGAGAGCACTTCGGCCCCGGCGAGGGTGAGCCGCCGGCGCCGGAGGTACTCCGACAGCGGCATCCCGGCCAGCGCCGAGAACAGCCGCCGGAAGTGGTACTCCGACGTCGTCGCGATCCGCGCCAGCTCCGCCACCTCGACCGGCCCGTCGAGGTGTTCCTCGATGTACTCCATGGCCTGGTTCAGCCGTTCCAGCATCCGCGCCCCGTCCTTCCCTTACTGCGTTCCACCGTAGGCAGCGCCCGCGGGCCGCACCCGACATCCTGTGCCCGCTCCGGTCGGGTCGGCCGCGGCGTCACCGCGGCCCGGGAACGGCGACACGGCGACACGGCGACACGACGACGAACACCTCCCCGACCGGCCACGGGGACCGGTCGGGGAGGTGCGGGTACGGCTACGGCGACGCGTCAGATCAGGCCCTGCGCCAGCATCGCGTCCGCCACCAGCTCGAAGCCGGCGATGTTGGCACCCAGCACGTAGTCGCCGGGTCGGCCGTACGTCTCGGCCGTGGTGTGGCAGGAGTCGTGGATGTGCCGCATGATCCCGGCCAGCTGCTCCTCCGTCCGCGCGAAGGACCAGGAGTCGCGCGAGGCGTTCTGCTGCATCTCCAGCGCGCTGGTGGCGACCCCGCCCGCGTTGGCCGCCTTGCCCGGGCCGAAGGCCACCCCGGCGTCCTGGAACACCCGGACCGCCTCGGGCGTGGTCGGCATGTTGGCCCCCTCGGCGACCGCCCGCACCCCGTTGCGGACCAGCGCCAGCGCGTCCGCACCGGTCAGCTCGTTCTGCGTCGCGCACGGCAGTGCCACGTCCACCGGCACGCTCCACACGCCGGTGCCCTCGGCGTACCGGACGTGGCTGCCGCGCAGCTCCGCGTACTCGGTGAGCCGGCCGCGGCGGACCTCCTTGACCTCCTTGAGCAGCGCGAGGTCGATGCCCTTCTCGTCCACCACGTAGCCGGCGGAGTCCGAGACCGTGACCACCGTGGCCCCGAGCTGCTGGGCCTTCTCGACCGCGTACACGGCGACGTTCCCGGAGCCGGAGACCGCCACCCGCAGGCCGTCCAGGTCCTCGCCCCGGGCCCGCAGCATCTCGGCGGTGAACAGCACGCACCCGTAGCCGGTCGCCTCCGTGCGCGCCTGCGAACCGCCCCAGCCGATGCCCTTGCCGGTCAGCACGCCCGACTCGTAGCGGTTGGTGATCCGCTTGTACTGCCCGAACAGGTAGCCGATCTCCCGGCCGCCGACGCCGATGTCCCCGGCCGGGACGTCGGTGTGCTCGCCCAGGTGCCGGTACAGCTCGGTCATGAAGGACTGGCAGAACCGCATGATCTCCGCGTCGGACCGCCCCTTGGGGTCGAAGTCCGAACCGCCCTTGCCGCCGCCGATGCCCAGCCCGGTGAGCGCGTTCTTGAAGATCTGCTCGAAGCCGAGGAACTTGACGATCCCGAGGTTGACCGACGGGTGGAACCGCAGCCCGCCCTTGTACGGCCCGAGCGCGCTGTTGAACTCCACCCGGAACCCGCGGTTGACGTGGATCCGCCCCTGGTCGTCCGTCCACGGCACCCGGAACATCAGCTGCCGCTCCGGCTCCACGATCCGCTCGACGATCCGGGCGTCGACCAGCTCGGGCCTCCGCTCCAGCACCGGTCCGAGGGTCTCCACCACCTCCCGCACCGCCTGGTGGAACTCCGGCTCTCCCGGGTTCCGCCGCAGCACCTCGGCGTAGAGCGACTCGATGACAGGGTTCCCGGCGTCATGCGACGCCACGGACACAGGGGTAGCCGGCATCTCTCAGGACCTTCCGTGGTCGACAGACAGGGCGCTCCCGCTCCGGGGAAGCGCCGGCGGTCCCCCTCGCCATTGAGGGCGTCACGGTGCGAAACGCACCGGTGCGGCAAGCTCGGACCGCTCACACGGGGGTCAGTCTCCCACCGTCGGCCGCATTTGTCCGCCGCCTTCCGCATTCCGGGCAACCCGGTCGACCGGTCGCAGACGCACCGGAACCACACGAAGCACCGACCCGTCCGCCCCCACCGTCGCGACCGGGCCTTCGACCGGCGCCCGGGATTCCTCCGAAAAGAATTCACCCGGCCCCGGGCCGGGGGCACCGTCACCAGCGCCGACGATGTCCCGCATCGGATTTCCACGGGCACGAACGAAATCGAGTCGCATTCCGCACGCGCACACAGCGAGAAATGGCCGCGCACATTTCTGGACATGTACCGCCACAGCCGCCCGTGCTGCGTGGACGAACACCTTCGAAGCGCGATCCCCCCGGTTCGGCCCGGCCTCTCCGATCCGGCGCGGCGCCACCGGGCACGTTCCGCGGCGCACCGGATCCTTCCGCCGAGCCCCTACGGTCGGGGCCGCACCCCCGATCCTCGTTCACGCATTTCCCAATTCGGCGGCCAAAGGGCCCGAGGGCCGCCACCGGCCCGGTACCGCACGGCACCGACCGGGAGAACGACGCCACCGGAAGGGATTCCGCCCGAGACCGAGGAAGAACTCACGCCCGCAGGAACCCGCCCCGCTCCCGGCGAGCGGGCACGCCGGCGGCCGCGCGGGCCGGCGTCGGGCGGCCGGCACCGGGCGGGGCCGGGCGGGGCCGGGCGGGGCCGGGAACAGGCGTGGTGGGAGCGGCGTTGCGAGGCTGCGTCGCCGTGCGCCGGAGTACGCGGGGCACCCGAACCATGTTGTTCAAATTGGAACTACCTAGTACGGTCGGGATCCGATCACCACTTCTGTCACGGAGGCCCCCCATGCCGCAGCACGTCCCGCCGCAGACCGGTGCCGCCACCGTGCGGTCCCGCGTCCGGATCCCGCTGACGTTCCCGGACGGGTACCGGGCCGACGCGGAGGTGTCCACCTTCCACGGGCTGGCGGACGGCGCGGAGCACCTCGCCCTGGCCCTCGGCGAGGTACCGGCGGGCGGCACGCCGCTCGTGCGGCTGCACTCGGAGTGCCTCACCGGGGACGTGTTCGGCTCGGACCGCTGCGACTGCGGCCCACAGTTGCGCGAGTCGGTGGAGCGGATCACGACGGCCGGCGGGTACCTGCTGTACCTGCGGCAGGAGGGTCGGGGCATCGGGCTGTACAACAAGCTCGACGCGTACGCCCTGCAGGATGCCGGCCTGGACACGTACGACGCCAACACCGCGCTCGGTCTGCCCGAGGACGGCCGCGACTACACCGCGGCCGCCCAGATGCTCGGCGCGCTGGGCGTCACCGGGATCGACCTGCTGAGCAACAACCCGGACAAGGCCGCCCAGCTGACCCGCCTGGGCGTCACGGTCCACGACCGGGTGCCCACCGGCGTCCACCTGTCCCCCTCCAACGTCCGCTACCTGCGGGCCAAGGTGGAGCGGACGGGACACTCGATCGAGCTCTCCCGCCTGGTGGGCTGAGGACCACGACGGGGCCGGGCAGCCGGGCGGGGTCGGGCCGCGCACAGTCGGCCGGCCGGGCAGGGCCGGGACGTCCGCAGCTCGACGCCCGGAGCTGCGCCGGACGCCGCCTCAGGCCGGCGGGACCGGGCGGCCCTGCGGTTCCTCGACGATGCGGCGGGCGATCTCGGCGGGGCGGACCGGGCGGCCGAAGTGCCAGCCCTGCGCCCAGTCGCAGCCGATCCGGCGCAGCCGCTCGGCGTCCCGCCGGGTCTCCACGCCCTCGGCGGTGACGGTCAGCCCGAGGGCGTGCGCCATCGAGACCAGACCGCTGACGATCCGCCAGCCGGTCGACTCGTCCTTGGCCGGGTCGTGCAGGTCCCCGACGAAGGAGCCGGCGATCTTCAGGCCGGAGACGGGCAGGTCGCGCAGGTAGGCGAGGTTCGACCAGCCGGTGCCGAAGTCGTCGACGGCGAGCGAGACACCGAGGCCGACCAGCCCGTGCAGGGTGCGCAGCGCCTCGTCCTCCGGGCCGACCACGGTGGACTCGGTGATCTCCAGCTGGAGGCGGGCCGGGTCGAGGCCGGTGGTGTCGAGGATCCGGCCGAGGTCGGTGACCAGGGCCGCGCTGCGGGCCTGGCGGACCGCCAGGTTGACGTTGAGCTGCGGGGCGGCGTCGCCGAACCGCTTGATCCATTCGGCCGCCTGGCCGCAGGCCTGCTCCAGCACCCAGCGACCGAGCGGCATGATCAGCCCGGTCTCCTCGGCGGTGGTGACGAACTCGTCCGGGCCGAGCACGCCGAGCTGCGGGTGGCGCCAGCGGACCAGTGCCTCGACGGCGGCCAGCCGGCCGTCGGCCAGCGCGTACAGCGGCTGGTAGTCGATGAAGAACTCGCCCCGGTCGAGGGCCGCGGGCATCCGCACCGAGACCGCGTACCGGGAGACGGCGCGGGCGTTCTCCTTGGGGTCGAAGAGGGTCCAGCGGCCCCGGCCGGCCTCCTTGGCGCGGTAGAGGGTCAGGTCGGCGGCGCGGACGGCGGCGCCGGGGGTGGTGGTGGAGACCCTCCGCTCCAGCACGCCGACGCTGGCGCCGACGGCGAGCTTGTGGTCGCCGATCAGCACCGGCCCGGCGAGCGCCTTGAGCACGGTCTTGGCGGCGGCCACCGCCTCCTGCTCGCCGCGGCTGTTCTCCAGCAGGACGACGAACTCGTCCCCGCCGAGCCGGGCGACCAGGTGGCCGAGCGGGCTGAGGGCGGCCTTCAGCCGGGCCGCGACGGCGGCGAGCAGCTGGTCGCCGGTGTCGTGGCCGAGGCTGTCGTTGACCACCTTGAAGCCGTCGAGGTCGACGTAGCAGAGGCCGAACCGGGCGCCCGGGTCCGGGTCCTCGAAGAGCTTCTCCAGCCGTTCGAAGAAGGCGGCGCGGTTGGGCAGGCCCGTCAGCGGGTCGTGGGTGGCCTGGTGGCGCAGCCGCTCCTGGAGCCGGTAGCGGTCGGTGACGTCCTCCAGCATCGCCACCTGGTACTGCGGGACGCCGTCGTCGTCCCGGATCAGCGAGACGGTCAGGTGGGTCCAGACCACCTCGCCGTCCTGCCGGTAGTACGGCTTGTCGAACTGGAAGTACTCGCGCTTGCCGCTGATCAGGTCCTCGTACGCCTCCCAGACGCCCGGGGCGTCCTCGGGGTGGACGAGGTCGCCGACGCGGCGGCCGGTCATGTCCTCCGGGCCCGCGCCGAACAGCTCCTGGAGCGCCTTGTTGACGGCCAGGATGTTGCCGTCGGTGTCGCCGATGCCGATGCCGATCGCGGCGCTCTCGAACAGCGCCCGGAACCGGGCCTCGGAGGCCCGCAGGGCCCGTTCGGCCTCCTTGCGGGCCACGTCTGCGGCGGTGCGGATGGCCTCCTGCTCGCGCAGCGTGCGCTCGCGCAGGGCGGCGGCCCAGCCGGCCGCGAACGCACCGCTGAGGGCGGGTCCGCGGCCGTCGGGGGTCGGCTGCTGCTGGAGCAGTTCCACCGCCCGGGCCAGCACCACCGGGTCGATGAAGTGCGCCTCGACCAGGTGGGCCCCGGCCTCGGCGGCCAGCTGGGGCTCGAACGGCTCCTCCAGCTGGGCGCGGTGGAGCAGCGCGGCGGTCCGGGAGACGAGCCGGCCGACCAGGCCGGGATGGACCGCCGTGCCGTGGTCACCGGAGAGCAGGCGCGCCCAGTCCGCGTGGAACCGTTCGGCGCTGCTGCTCGGCTCCGGTGCTCCGATCACGGGCGGAACCCCACGCCTGCCACTCCGGTCATCCGCTCGGGGTTGCGGCCGACGGCCTCCGGCTGCTCGGGGCGCCACTGCGGCAGGTAGACCACGCCCGGCTCGACCAGGTCGAAGCCGGTGAACATGGTGGTGATCTGTTCGTGGGTGCGCATGGTGAGCGGAGTGGGCGTCATCTTGTACAGCCGCTGGTGGTCCTCGGCCTGGTCGGGCCGGCCCTCCAGGGAGGCGTGCGAGAGGACGAGGGCGCTGCCCGGCGGGAGGGCGTCGCGGATCACCTCGATCAGCTTCCAGGGGTTGTCCTGGTCCTCGACGAAGTGCATGACCGCGACCAGCAGGACGGCCACCGGTTCCCCCGCCGCCAGCAGGTCGGTCACCTCGGGGCGGGACATCAGGTCGTCGATGTCGCGGACGTCGGCCTGGACGGCCGAGCAGCCCTCGTCGCCCTCCAGGAGCAGACGGCTGTGCGCGACGGCGACCGGGTCGCGGTCCACGTACACCACCTGGGCCTCGGGGCGGATCGCGCGGGCGATCTCGTGGACCGCGCCGAAGGTGGGGATGCCGGAGCCGATGTCCAGGAAGCGGGTGATGCCGCGTTCGGCGGTGAACTGCACGGCGCGGCGCAGGAAGGCGCGGTTGGAGCGCATGATCTGCGGCAGCTCGGGCCACAGGGCGATCGCCTTGCGGGCCATCTCCCGGTCGACCTCGAAGTTGTGCGAGCCTCCGAGGTAGTAGTCGTAGACCCGCGCGGCGTTCGGTTTGTCCAGGTCCGTGCCTTCCGGTACCCAGTTCGGTCGCCGCATCCTCGGAACTCCTTCGCTTCGTCTTCCGGTGGACCGGCCGCCTGGAGGGGCGGCTGTGACTGATGAGACTACAAGCACAAAAGATCCTCCTCCGCACGCCGAATGCGTGCAAGCGGAGTGCCGTGGTCCTCCCGGTCGAGTTCGCGCCGGACCCGGCGAACCTGCCGAACCCGGACCGGGCCGGGACCCGCCCGGACTAGAGTGCGCCCGTGGATCTCAACCACTACCGGTTCCGCGGGACGTGGCGCCTGGCCGCACCGCCGGGCGCCGTGTACGCCGCCCTGGAGGACGTACCGGGCTACCCGCGCTGGTGGCCCGACATCCGTGACGTCCGGCAGACCGGCCCGGACAGCGGGGAGGTGCTGGTCCGCGCCCTGCTCCCGTACCGGCTGGTGATCCGGCTCACGACGACCCGACGGGACCACGGGGCCGGCGTGCTGGAGGCCGCCATGGACGCCGACCTGATCGGCTGGTCGCGCTGGACGGTCACGGCGGACGGCGCCGGCGGCTCCGAGGTCCTCTTCGAGGAGGACGCCCGCCCGGCCAGCGCCCTGCTGCGCCGCCTCGCCGTCCCCGCCCACCTGCTGTTCCGGGCCAACCACGCCGTGATGATGCACCGCGGCCGGCGCGGGCTGGCCGCCCACCTCGGGGCCGGTCCGGCGGACGGGGCCTGACGGCGAGGCACGGCGGCCGAGGTCGGCGGACGGCCACGCACGGCGGCGGAACGGCTGCCGAACGGCGGCGAAACGACTGCGGAACGGCTGCTTCGGGGAGCCGCCGAAGGCCCGGCACCGGGCCTGATTCACCCTGTCGTACCCCTTCTGACCTGCGGTGAATCCTCTGCAACAGATGTTTGTGGGGCGACTCCGCATGGTCCGTAGCAGACTGGGCAGAGTAGACCGGGCCGCAATCGTGATCCCGAGGATGGTGAGTCCGGTGATACCCGTTCGACCGACCAGCCCGCCCGACCGGCAGAGCGGCGGGCCGTCCGCCGCCGGACCCCCCGGAGGCGCACTCCGCCCCGGCGGGAGCCCCACCACGGTGACCCCGCTCACCGAGTCCGAGGCGCGCGGCCACATGGCCGGCGTCTGCTTCAAGATCGGGCCGCCCCGCCTGGTCGGCGTCGAGCTGGAGTGGTTCGTCCACGACGACCGATGTCCGACCCACCCCGTCCTTCCGGAACGACTGCACGCCGCACTGAACGCACTGCCGCTCGGCGGCCCCGACGGGACCTCACTCCCCTCCGGTTCCCGTCTCACCCTCGAACCCGGCGGCCAGGTAGAGCTCAGCTCCCCGCCCGCCGACAGCCTCACCGGCTGCGTCGCCGACACCCGGCGCGACCTCGCCGCCCTGCGGGCCGCCTTCGCGGCGCAGGGCCTGCGGCTCACCGGTACCGGCACCGACCCCCTGGCCCGACCCCGCCAGATGGTGCTGGACCACCCGCGCTACGTGGCGATGGAACGGTTCTTCAATTCGGCCGGTCCCTGGGGCCGCATCATGATGACCGGCACCGCCTCCCTCCAGGTCTGCCTGGACTCCGGCGCGGAGAGCGGCCCGCACTCGCTCGACCGACGATGGCGCCTCGCCCACCGGCTCGGCCCCGTCCTGGTCGCCGCCTTCGCCAACTCTCCGCTGCTGGACGGCCGGCCCACCGGCCACCGGTCCACCCGCCAGACCGTCTGGTCCCGGATGGACCCCAGCCGCACGCTCGCCCCGTCACCGGACCACGGCGACCCGCGCGAGGCCTGGACCCGCTACGTGCTGGACGCCGAGGTCCTCTGCGTCCGCCGTCACGACGGCCTCCCCTGGACCGCGCCGGCCGGGCTGACCTTCCGCGACTGGCTGCGCGGCCGCGGCGAGCGCCCGCCCACCCTGGCCGACCTCGACTACCACCGCACCACGCTCTTCCCGCCGGTCCGCCCGCACGGCTACCTGGAGCTGCGGATGATCGACGCCCAGCCCGGCGACGGCTGGATCGTCCCCGCCGCCCTGGCCACCGCCCTGCTGGACGACCCGGTGGCCGCCGACGCCGCGCTCGCCGCGCTGGAGCCGCTGGAGCGCCCGAACGGACCGCGCCCGCCGCGCAGCGACGTCTGGCGCCGGGCCGCCACCCTGGCCGTGGCCGACCCCGAGCTGCGCCGCGCCACCCTGACCTGCTTCGCCGCCGCCGACGCCGCGCTGGGCCGGATGCCCGGGGCCGAACGGCTGCGCGCCGTCGTCGCCGAGTTCGCCGAGCGCTACCCCGCGCGCGGCCGCTGCCCGGCCGACGACCAGCTGGACGCCCTGCGCTCCGGCAGCCTACGCACTCCCCCGGAGGAGGCCGCACCATGACCGACGACGCCCGCACCGCCGCTGACGCGCACGCGGCACGGACCGTGCGCGACGCCCGCCCGGCCGGCACGCCCGCACCGGGACAGCCGACCGCTCCCTCCCCGACCCCCCAGTCGCCGGGAGCGCTGCCGACGAACGCGCTGCTGCTGGACGCGCCGCCGTTGGACGCGCTGCCGTTGGAGACCCTGCGCGAGACGATCGCCTCCGAGTTGCTGGCCGCCCGCGCCCGCACCGCCGCACTGACCGACTGCGTCGGGGAGCACGACCTCACCGCCCAGCACTCCCCCCTGATGTCCCCGCTGGTCTGGGACCTCGCGCACATCGGGAACCAGGAGGAGCTCTGGCTGCTGCGCAACATCGGCGGCCGCGACCCGATGCACCCCGAGATCGACCCGCTCTACGACGCGTTCGAGCACCCGCGGGCCGAGCGGCCCAGGCTGCCGCTGCTCCCGCCCGGGGAGGCCCGCGCGTACGCGCACGACGTCCGCGGCCGGGTGCTCGACCTGCTCGCCGCCAGCCCGCTGGAGGGCGCACCCCTGCTGGACGCCGGGTTCGCCTTCGGCATGATCGCCCAGCACGAACAGCAGCACGACGAGACGATGCTGATCACCCATCAGCTCCGCCGGGGCGAGCCCGCCCTGGCCGCTCCCCCGCCGCCGCCCGCCCCGGCGGACGCGGCCGGGCTGCCCGCCGACGTGCTGGTCCCGGCCGGGCCGTTCACCATGGGCACCGACACCGAACCGTGGGCACTGGACAACGAGCGCCCCGCCCACCGGGTCGACCTGCCCGCCTTCCGGCTGGACACCACGCCGGTCACCAACGGCGCCTACCTGCGGTTCCTGGCCGACGGCGGCTACGACGAACCGCGCTGGTGGACGCCCGAGGGCTGGGAGCACCGGCAGCAGGCCGGACTCACCGCCCCGCTGTTCTGGCGCCGGGACGGCGACCAGTGGCTGCGCCGGCGCTTCGGCGTGCTGGAGGCCGTACCGCACGACGAGCCGGTGCTGCACGTCAGCTGGTACGAGGCGGACGCCTACGCACGGTGGGCCGGGCGGCGGCTGCCGACCGAGGCCGAGTGGGAGAAGGCCGCGCGGCACGACCCGGCCACCGGCCGCTCGCGCCGCCACCCCTGGGGCGACGCGTCACCGGCCCCGCAGCACGCCAACCTGGGCCAGCGGCACCTGCGCCCGGCCCCGGCCGGCAGCTACCCCGCCGGGCAGTCCCCGTACGGGGTGCGGCAGCTGATGGGCGACGTCTGGGAGTGGACGTCCAGCGACTTCCGGCCGTACCCGGGCTTCCGCGCCTGGCCGTACCGGGAGTACTCGGAGGTCTTCTTCGGGCCGCAGCACAAGGTGCTGCGCGGCGGCTGCTTCGCCGTGGCTCCGGTCGCCTGCCGGGGCACCTTCCGCAACTGGGACTACCCGATCCGGCGCCAGATCTTCGCCGGGTTCCGCACCGCCGCCGACGTGGATTCCGGCTGATGTGCCGTCACCTCGCCTACCTGGGAGAGCCGGTGGCGCCCCGGGAGCTGCTGGTGGCACCGCCGTTCGGGCTCTACCGGCAGTCCTGGGCACCGCGCGTCCAGCAGTACGGCACGGTCAACGCGGACGGCTTCGGCCTCGGCTGGTACGCGGAGGGCGACGACGTCCCGGCCCGCTACCGGCGGGCCGGGCCGGTCTGGGCGGACGCCTCCTTCGCCGATCTCGCCCGGGTCCTGCGCACCCGGGCGCTGCTGGCGGCCGTCCGCTCGGCCACCGAGGGCTGCGCGGCGGGCGAGGAGGCCGCCGCGCCGTTCGCCGCCGGACCCTGGCTGTTCAGCCACAACGGCGTGGTGGCCGGCTGGCCGGAGCGGCTGGGCGCGGTGGCGTCGCTACTGCCGCCCGCCGAGCTGCTGGGGCTGGTGGCGCGGACCGACTCGGCACTGCTCTGGGCGCTGACCCTGCACCGGTTGCGCGCGGGCGCGGGCCTGGGCGAGGCGCTGGCGGGCACCGTCGCGGACGTGACCGCCCACACGGACGGGCGGCTCAACCTGCTGCTCACCGACGGGCGGGCCGTCGCCGCGACGGCCTGGGGCGACACCCTGCACCACCGGACGGTGCCCGGCCTCGGCGTGCTGGTGGCCTCCGAGCCCTCCGACGACCACCCGGACTGGACGGCCGTCCCGGACCGGTCGCTGCTGCTGGCCGGCCCGGCCGGGGTCACCGTCACCCCACTCGCCCGGGCCTCCTGAGTCCTTCCCTCCCGCAGCCTTCCCTCCTGAAGCCTTCTCTCCTGAAGATCTCCTCCTTTCTTCACTTCCTGAACAGAGGATCCATCTGCCATGAGCACCTTCGATCTCACCCGGCTGCTGCCCGCCGACCACTTCAGCACCGCCCTGCGGTACGACGTGCAGCACGGCCTGACCTCCGAGCCCAAGTCGCTGCCGCCCAAGTGGTTCTACGACGCCCGGGGCAGCGAGCTGTTCGAGGAGATCACCCGGCTGCCCGAGTACTACCCGACCCGTGCCGAGCGGGCCATCCTGACCGCCCGGGCCGGCGAGATCGCCACCGTCACCCGGGCCCGCACCCTGGTCGAGCTGGGTTCGGGCTCCTCCGAGAAGACCCGGCTGCTGCTGGACGCACTGCGCGACCTGGGCACGCTGGACGCGTACGTGCCGGTGGACGTCAGCGAGAGCGCGCTGGGCGCGGCCGGCGCGGCGCTCGCCACCGAGTACCCGGGGCTGGCGGTGCACGGCGTGCTGGCCGACTTCACCGCCCGGCTCGGCCTGCCGCCGGACGGCGGACCCCGCCTGGTCGCGTTCCTCGGCGGCACCCTCGGCAACCTGCTGCCCGCGGAGCGCGCCGCCTTCCTGCGCGGGCTGCGCGCCGCCCTCGACCCGGGCGACTTCCTGCTGCTCGGCACCGACCTGGTCAAGGACCCGGCGGTCCTGGTCGCCGCCTACGACGACGCGGCCGGGGTGACGGCGGAGTTCAACCGGAACGTGCTGAACGTGCTCAACCGGGAGCTGGCCGCCGACTTCGACCCGGAGGCCTTCGAGCACGTGGCGCTCTGGGACCCGGAGCGGGAGTGGATCGAGATGCGGCTGCGGTCACTGCGGGACCAGACCGTGAAGATCCCGGAGCTGGACCTGCCGGTCCACTTCGACGAGGGCGAGGAGCTGCGCACCGAGGTGTCGGCCAAGTTCCGCCGGGAGCGGGTGGCCGAGGAGCTGGCGGCGGCGGGCATGCGGCTCACCGAGTGGTGGACCGACGACGAGGGCCGGTTCGGGCTCTCGCTGGCCCGGCCCGCCTGATCGGTGGAGCCCTGCCGGTCCCTCGGATTTGATCGTTCACCTTACTAATCCAGGCCGGAAGCTACGGGCATCCCACGTACAACACTTGAACATTGAGGGGTTACGATCTCGGCTACCAAGCTCAGCGTTGAGTACAGGAGTCAAGATCGTGAGCGTCACCCAGCAGCCCGCGGGGCCCTCGGCGGCCGAGACCGGGCCGTCGTCCGGCCGGCTCGGCTTCGTCGTCTTCATCACCGCCGCCGCGGCCCTCGGCGGCTTCCTGTTCGGCTACGACAGCTCCGTGATCAACGGGGCCGTCTCCGGGATCCAGGAGAAGTTCGGCGTCGGCGACGGCGTGACCGGACTGATCGTCTCCTCCGCGCTGCTGGGCTCGGCGGTCGGCGCCGCGCTGGCCGGGCGGTTCGCCGACCGGTACGGCCGGATCACCGTGATGAAGGCGGGGGCGCTGCTCTTCGCGGTCAGCGCCGTCGGCTCGATGCTGCCGTTCTCCGCCTGGGACCTCGCCTTCTGGCGGGTCCTGGGCGGAGCGGCCATCGGCATCGCCTCGGTGATCGCCCCGACCTACATCGCCGAGGTCGCGCCGACGAAGTACCGCGGCCGGCTGGCCTCGTTCCAGCAGGCGGCGATCGTCCTCGGCATCGCCGTCTCCCAGCTGGTCAACTGGGTGCTGGCGGACGCGGCCGGCGGCGAGACCCGCGGCCACCTGCTCGGCCTGGAGGCCTGGCAGTGGATGCTCGGGATCTGCGTCGTGCCCGCCGCGGTCTACTTCGTGCTCGCCTCCACCATCCCCGAGTCCCCGCGCTTCCTGATCTCGGCCGGCCGCCTGGACGAGGCCCGCACCGTGCTCGCCGAGGTCGAGGGCAAGGACTCCGACACCGACGCCCGGATCGCCGAGATCCGGGGACTGATCGACACGGACCACCGTCCGCGCTTCCGCGACCTGCTCGGCGGACGGTTCGGTCTGCTCCCGATCGTCTGGGTCGGCATCGGGCTCTCGGTCTTCCAGCAGCTCGTCGGCATCAACGTGATCTTCTACTACTCGTCGATCCTCTGGCAGTCGGTGGGCATCGACCAGACCAACTCGCTGCTGATCAGCTTCATCGGATCGGTCATCAACATCCTCGGCACCGCCGTCGCGATCCTGCTGGTCGACCGGATCGGCCGCAAGCCGCTCGCGCTGATCGGCTCGGCCGGCATGGCCGTCGCACTGGGCGCCTGCGCCTGGGCGTTCTCCTCCGCCACCGGCACCGGCGACGACGTCACGCTGCCCGACCTCCAGGGCACCGTCGCGCTGATCGCCGCCAACGCCTTCGTGCTGTTCTTCGCGCTCTCCTGGGGCGTGGTGGTCTGGGTCATGCTCGGCGAGATGTTCCCCAACCGGATCCGCGCCGCCGCGCTCTCGGTGGCCGCCTCGGCGCAGTGGCTCGCCAACTGGGCCGTCACCGTCTCGTTCCCGGCGCTCTCGCGCTGGAACCTCTCCGCGACGTACCTCGCCTACGCGCTCTTCGCGGCGCTGTCGATCGTCTTCGTGGCGAAGTTCATGAAGGAGACCAAGGGCGTGCGACTGGAGGACATGGGCTGAGCCCCCGCCGAACCTCCCCGGCCCCCGCACCCTAGCGCCAAGAGCCCGGGTGCGGGGGCCGAATCGTTCACTCTCTGCGGCGCACCGGACACCTCCGGTATCCCTGGCGGCAGGAGGGATGTCCTTGATCTTCGACCGGCTTCGCACCCGCAGCGCCCGCAGACCCACCGCCGCGAACGGCGGGACCTGCCCGTACTCGCACGCCCACGTCCACGGCCACCTGGTGCCCGAGGAGGCGGCGGCTCCCGGCGGGGCGCCCCCGTCGGCCGACGCCGAGGGCCCGGAACGGCCTGGAGGCCCCGAAGGCCCCGACGCCGCCTGGTCCGCGGACCAGGCCGACCCGGCGGCGGACCAGGCCGACCCCGCGAGCCCGGCGGACCCCGCGGACCACTTCACCGACCCCCGGCAGGCCGCCGACTTCGTCCGGCAGTTCCACCGAGAGCAGCCCGCCGCCGGGGACCCGGAGCCGCGCGTCCGCGCCGTCCTCGACGAGATCGACCGGACCGGCACCTACAAGCACACGCCCGCCGAGCTGGCCCACGGCGCCCGGCTCGCCTGGCGCAACGCCGCCCGCTGCATCGGCCGGCTGTACTGGCGCAGCCTCGTGGTCCGCGACCTGCGGCACCTGAGCTCCGCCGACGACATCGCCGCCGAGTCCTTCGAGCACCTGCGCACCGCCACCAACGGCGGGCGGATCCGCCCGGTGGTCTCGGTGTTCGCCCCCGACCGGCCCGGCCGTCCGGCGGCCCGCATCCTCAACCAGCAGCTCGTCCGGTACGCCGGCCACCCGACGGCGGACGGCGGGTGGACGGGCGACCCGGCCGGGGCCAGGCTCGCCGCCCGGGCCCGGGACCTCGGGTGGAAGTGCGGCGAGGAACGGTTCGAGGTGCTGCCGCTGCTGGTGCAGGAGCGGCCCGGCGAGCGGCCCGAGTGGTACGAACTGCCGGACGACACCACGCTCGAGGTCGACCTCGTCCACCCCGACCACGCGTGGTTCGCCGAGCTGGGCCTGCGCTGGTACGCCGTCCCGGCGATCAGTGACATGACGCTGGAGATCGGTGGTGTCCGCTACCCCACCGCCCCGTTCAACGGCTGGTACATGGGCACCGAGATCGGCGCCCGCAACCTGGCCGACGCCGACCGCTACGACATGCTCGCCACTGTCGCCGGGCGGCTCGGGCTGGACACCTCCCACGACCGCACCCTGTGGCGGGACCGCGCGCTGGTGGAGCTCAACGTGGCGGTGCTGCACTCGTTCCAGGAGGCCGGGGTGACCATCGCCGACCACCACACCGAGTCGGAGCGGTTCCTCCGGCACATCGCGCAGGAGCGGCGGCTCGGCCGGCCCACCCCGGCCGACTGGAGCTGGATCGTGCCACCGGTCTCGGGCGGGCTGACCCCCGTCTACCACCGGTACTACGACCCGGTGGACTCCTCGTTGCGGCCCGCGTTCGTGACCCGCGCGGCCTGGTGAGCACGGTCGGGTGCGGCGGAACCACCCGGACCGTCGGAACCGTCGGAACCGGCCCGGCCGTCGGAGACGTCCGGGCGACCGGCCGCGCCCGGTCCGCCCGTAGCGCCCACGGCGGCCGGACCGCGCTCGTAGCGCAGGGCAAGCCCGTCGAGCAGCGCCTCCAGGCCGGTCTCGAAGGCGCCCTCGTCGATCGCCGTCCGGTGCTCGGCCAGCCGGTGGGCCTCGCCGAGGTGCGGGTAGTCGGCGGCGTCGTACAGCCCGGCGTCCTCGGGGAACCCGGCCGCGAACGAGGCCAGCGCCGAGCCGGTGACGAAGTACCGCATCAGCGCGCCGATCCTGGTCGCCTGCCCGCGCGGCCAGCCCGCCTCGACCAGGCACCCGAAGACCGCGTCGGCCAGTCGCAGCGCGTTCGGCCGGCGCCCGGGGCCCTGGGCGAGCACGGGGACGATGTGGGGGTGGGCGGCCAGCGCGGCGCGGTAGGAGCGGGCCCAGTCGCGCAGCGCCTCCGGCCAGGGCGCACCCGCGCCGAACATCGACAGGTCGACCTCGCCGATGACCCCGTCCACCACCGCGTCCAGCAACTCGTCCTTGGTGGCGAAGTGGTTGTAGAGGGACGGCCCGCTCACGGACAGCTCGGTGGCCAGGCGGCGGGTCGAGAGGGCGGCCAGCCCCTCCTCGTCGACCAGCCGCAGAGCGGCGGCGACGATGCGCTCGCGGCTGAGCAGCGGGGTTCGGGGGCGGGCCATCGGCGCGGTTCCTCCGGTCGGGTGGGTGTGGGGACCGATTCTGGCAGGTGCCCCTTCCCAGCGCGCCCGGTCGGGGCTACAGTCCCCTCGTAAAACTTGCAGCGCTAGTTTATCGGGGTCGCCATGAACCTGGAGCTCACCGAGGAGCAGGCCGCCGTCCGCGACCTCGCGGCCTCCTTCACCGACCGCGAGATCGCGCCGCACGCCGCCGCGTGGGACCGCGCCGAGTCCGTCGACCGCGCGATCATCGCCAGACTCGGCGCGCTCGGCTTCCTCGGCCTGACCCTCCCGGAGGAGTACGGGGGCAGCGGCGGCGACCACCTCGCCTACTGCCTGGTCCTGGAGGAACTGGGCCGCGGCGACTCCGCCGTACGCGGCATCGTCTCGGTCTCGCTCGGCCTGGTCGGCAAGTCGATCAACTCCTTCGGAACCGAGGAACAGAAGCGCCACTGGCTGCCCCGGCTCACCGCCGGCGAGGCGCTCGGCTGCTTCGCCCTCACCGAACCCGGCACCGGCTCGGACGCCGCCAACCTCACCACCCGTGCCGTCCGCGACGGCGACGACTGGCTGATCAGCGGCGCCAAGATGTTCATCACCAACGGAACCTGGGCCGACGTCGCCCTCGTCTTCGCCCGCACCGGCGGCGACGACCCCGACCGGCGGGGACACCGGGGCATCACCGCCTTCCTCGTCCCCACCGACCTGCCCGGCTTCACCCGCACCGAGATCCACGGCAAGCTCGGCCTGCGCGGCCAGACCACCGCGGAACTGGCCTTCGACGCCGTCCGGGTGCCCGACAGCGCCCGGCTCGGCGAGACCGGCAAGGGCTTCACCGTCGCCATGGCCGCGCTCGCCAAGGGACGCATGTCGGTCGCCGCCGGCTGCGTCGGCATCGCCCGGGCCTGCCTGGACGCCGCCGTCCGGTACGCGGGCGAGCGCGAGCAGTTCGGTGCGCCGATCGCCTCCCACCAACTGGTGCAGCAGCTGCTCGCCGGCATCGCCGTGGACGTCGAGGCCGCCAGGCTGCTCACCTGGAAGGTCGCCGACCACATCGACCGCGGCCTGCCGTTCGCCACCGAGTCCTCCGTCGCCAAGCTCTTCGCCAGTGAGGCCGCCGTCCGGGCCGCCAACAACGCGCTCCAGGTCTTCGGGGGTTACGGGTTCATCGACGAGTACCCCGTCGGCAAGTACCTGCGCGACGCCCGGGTGATGACCCTCTACGAGGGCACCAGTCAGATCCACCAACTGCTCATCGGCCGCGCGCTCACCGGCGTCAACGCCTTCTGACCGCCCCTCCGGCCCGATCCCTCCGACCACGCCTCCCGGCCTGACGACCACTCCGGCCGGCTGCCCCCTCCCTCCCGACAAGGAGCCCGACGTCGTGCGTCCTGTCTACTTCGCCGCCGCCCGCCGCACACCCATCGGCCGGCTGCGCGGAGCGCTCGCCACGGTCCGCCCCGACGACCTCTCGGCGACCGTGCTGCGCGCCCTGCTCGCCGACCTGCCCGCCCTCGACCCGGCCCGGATCGACGACGTCTACTGGGGCGCCGCCAACCAGGCCGGCGAGGACAACCGGAACGCCGCCCGGATGGCCGTGCTGCTCGCCGGCCTGCCGGACAGCGTCCCCGGCGCCACCGTCAACCGGCTCTGCGCCTCCGGCCTGGAGGCGGTCACCATGGCCGCCCGGGCGATCGGCTCCGGCGAGGCGGACGTCGTGCTGGCCGGCGGCTGCGAGTCGATGACCCGGGCACCGTTCGTCCTCCCCCGCCCCGACGAGGCGCTGCCGCACCGGATCGAGACCTACGACACCCGGCTCGGCTGGCGGCTCACCAACCCGCGGATGCCCGAACTGCACGGTGTGCTGTCGATGGGCGAGACCGCCGAGGAGGTCGCCACCCGCTACGGCATCAGCCGTGAGCGCCAGGACGCCTTCGCGCTCCGCAGCCACCGACGGGCCGCCGCCGCCCGCAAGGACGGGCACTTCGACGCCGAGCTGATCCCGGTCGAGCGGCCGGACGGGGTGATCGTCGATGCGGACGAGTCGATCCGCGAGGACACCGGTCCGGAGAAGCTCGCCCGGCTCAAGCCCGCCTTCCGTCCCGGGGGCACGGTGACGGCGGGCAACGCCTCGCCGATGAACGACGGCGCGGCCGGGCTCGTCCTGGTCAGCGAGGAGGCGCTGCACGAGTTCGGCCTCCGGCCGCTCGGCCGGTACGTGGCCGGCGCCTCGGCCGGCGTGCACCCGGACGTCATGGGCATCGGCCCGGTGCCCGCCACCCGCAAGGCACTCGCCCGGGCCGGCTGGTCGCTCGGCGAGATCGAGGAGGCCGAGCTGAACGAGGCCTTCGCGGCCCAGGTCCTGGCCTCGGTCGACCAGTTGGGCCTCGACCCGGAGCTGGTCAACCCGACCGGCGGCGCCATCGCGCTCGGCCATCCGCTCGGCGGCTCCGGCGCCCGCATCCTCACCACCCTGCTGCACCGGATGCGCCGCACCGGCGGGCGCCGCGGGCTCGCGGCCATGTGCGTGGGCGTCGGCCAGGGGACGGCGGTCCTCGTCGAGTCGGCCTGACGGCCTGCCGCGCGGACTCGGACGACCCCTGCGCCTGGCGCCTGACGACGGGCGACAGACGACTGACGACTGACGACTGACGACGGGAAGCTGTCGGCACCCCGTCCGCCGGCTTCCCGACCCCCTCCCGAAGAGCTACCGAAGGAACCGCTGTGACTCGTTTTGCAGGCAAGGTCGCCGTCGTCACCGGCGCGGCGCAGGGCATCGGAGCGGCCACCGCCCGGCTGCTGGCCACGGAGGGCGCGGCGGTCGCCGTGGTCGACCTCGACGCCGGGCGGGCGGCCGGCACGGTCGAGGAGATCACCGCCAAGGGCGGCACCGCCCGGGCGTACGGCTGCGACGTGGCCGACTACGACGCCGTCGAGGCGGTCTTCGCACAGGTGGCGCAGGATCTCGGCGGCCTGCACGTCCTGGTGAACAACGCCGGGATCACCCGGGACAACCTCTTCTTCAAGATGCCCAGGGCCGACTGGGACGCGGTGCTGACGGTCAACCTCACCAGTGCCTACAACTGCAGCCACGTCGCCCAGAAGTACATGGTGGCGCAGAAGTACGGCAAGATCGTCTCGCTCAGTTCGCGCTCCGCCCTCGGCAACCGCGGCCAGGCCAACTACGCCGCCGCCAAGGCCGGGATCCAGGGCCTGACCGCGACCCTGGCGATCGAGCTGGGCCCGTTCAACATCAACGTCAACGCCGTCGCCCCCGGCTACATCGCGACCCCGATGACCGCCGCCACCGCCGAGCGGGTCGGCGCCACGGCGGAGGACCACCGGACGGAGGTGGCCGCCCGGACGCCGCTCCGGCGGGTCGGGCAGCCCGAGGAGGTCGCCTCGGTGGTCGCGTTCCTGGCGAGCGAGGACGCCTCCTACGTCAGCGGGCAGACCCTGTACGTCAACGGCGGAGCGCGCTGACGTCTACCCCCGGGCTCCGGCCCTACGGCGGACGGCCGTCCCGGGTGGGCGCTCCCCTCACCCCGGACGGCCACGGCGTTCCCGACCGCCACCCCCTGCGGCGTGACCGGGCGCCCAGGTGTGACCGGGCGCTCAGGCGTGACCGGCGACGGCCTCTGCCAGCGGGGAGAAGAGCAGGGCCCAGTTGCCGGGCAGGTCCCTCGGCGCGGACGTGAGGACGCCGCGCACGACCGCCCACTCGTCGGGCCGGCCGCCCGCGCCGTCCTCCAGGACGGCCCGCAGACATGCGTCCAGCGCCTCGGCGACGTCGTCCTCGTCGAACCCCAGCCGTGCGCAGGCCCGCTGAACCTCCGGCGACAGGGTGGACGCGTCGTCCCACTCGCCCGTCGCGCCCAGCAGACAGAGCAGGTGACTCCCCGGGTCGGGCAGGCCGGCGCGCAGACCCGCCGTGGTGAACTCCCGGTCCGTGTCCTCCGGCACCAGCGCCGACGTCTCGACCGCGTGGGCGACGAGCTCCGCCCAGAAGGCCTCGTCGCGCCGGCCGTCGGTCTGCCTCATGTGCTCGGCCGCGAAGGCCGCCATCGTGCCCGGGTCGTCGACCAGCGGCGAGACGACCAGGTCGCTCCGGTGGTCGAAGCCGAAGTAGTAGCGGTGGCCGTCCAGCGTGAGCGACTCGACGCCGGCCACGTGGCCGACCCGGTCGGGCAGCGGGTCGACGTGCTCGGCACGTTCCTGTTCCACGGGCAGGACCGTAGCGGTGGCCTCGGACAACACCGGCGGACGGTCCCGCCCGGTGGCCTGCCGGCGCTCCGCGACGCCCGCACGAGGCGTCGCGGAGCGCCGGCGGCACCCGTCAGACGCGGTCGGGCTGAGCGGCGGCGAGGTGGGCCAGGTGGCGCTCGGCGGCACGGAGCTTCCGGCCGTCGGGGCCGGGGAGGTAGGCCCGCAGTTCGATGATCTCGGGGGCGATCCGAAGGGCCTCGGCGCGGTCCGGGATCGCCCGCCAGCAGGCTTCCGCGTTGGTCGCGGCCTGCTGGGTCTCGGGGTGGTCCGGCCCCTGGGCACGGAGCAGGGTGAGGGCCACCTCGCGGTAGATGTCCGCCGCCTCGACGGTCCGCCCGGCGAGGCGGCAGATGTGGGCGCGGACCTGGCGGACCTGCAGCACCGGCGCGGAGACGGAGCCGTGTTCGCCGATCGCCTCCAGTTCGAGGGCGAAGGCCAGGTCGGTGGCGGCCGCGTGGTCCCCCGCCTCGGCACTGCGGACGATGCGGCCGATCACCTCCCGGTAGTCGGCGCGGGACTGGAAGGGGTCGGGCGTCGGCACGGCCCCCGTTTCGGTTTCGGCCTCTGGCTCGGCCTCGGCCTGGGCCTGGGGCTCGTCGGCGGCGTCCCCGGGCCTGGCGCCGACCGGAGCCGCGTCGGGTGGAAGCGCGTCGGTCACCGGCACCTCGTCCGCCGCCGGGGCCTCCTCCACCACGGTGTCGACGGTCGGCGGTTGCCAGGCGTAGGGCTTCAGCAGGTCGACGGGACGGGGCGCGGGCGGCGGGGTGGGCGGCACCTCGGCCTTGAGCAGGCCCACCCGGCCGTCGGGCTCCGCCGCGGCGGCGGCGGGAGCGGGCAGGGGCGCGGAGCCTGACGGTTCGAGGGCCGCCGCCGGCTTGTCCAGGGTGACGGCGCGCCGGGGCCGCGGCACGGCGTCCTGCGGCACGGCGTCCTGCGGCGGGGTGTCCTGCACCGGGGTGTCCTGAGGCGCGGCGTCCTGCGGCAGGTCGTCCCAGGGCGCCTCCTCCGGGGCGGCCGGGCGGGGCAGCACGGCGGCCGGGCTCGCCCCCTCGTACAGGACGGGGTCCGCGGCGGAACCGTCGCCGCGGCGCGCGGTGTTGCGGAAGAACGGCCGGTCGGGCGCGTGGGTGGCCACGATGACGACGTCCGGGCGGAGCACCGAGTAGACCTGCTGACGCAGCTGCTCGGGGGCGAGGACGGCCTCGGCGCCGGGGCGACCGCCGTGCAGCGCCTCGATCAGCGCACGGGTGAAGGTGCCGATCTGCTCGGGGTCGGGGCTGACCACCGCCCAGAGCGGCATGCCCTCGGCGAGCGGCGAGACGGCTCCCTGGAGGAAGGGCCACGCACTCTGATCGGCGCTCAGGTCGGCGATGACCAGGGTCTGCCAGTCGGTCGGGCGGTGGCGCAGCTCGGCCGCGACCGCCTGCCAGGGGAGGCCGTCCTGCCGCACGCTGCCGGGCTTGGAGTCCCGCAGGGTGAGGTGGAGTTGGCCGTTGCGCCGGTCGGCGAGCAGGTGGCCGCCCAGGTGGACGAGGAGCGGTCCGGGGTGGCGGGCCGCGGCCCGCAGATGGGCGAGGACGGTGTGGGGGTCACTGGCGGCGGGGAGGTGGACGGCGTCGACGGCATCGGCGGCGAGCAGCACCTGGGGGCTGACTGCGGCGAGCATCGCGGAGAGGACCGGGGCCTGCGCGGTTCCGCCGCGCCCCCAGGTACGGCGGCCGGAGCTGCCGTAGCCGCCCTCGACGACCAGGATCCGCCCGCGCGGCGCGGCGCCCAGGCTGCCGGGGCCGGGCAGCACTCCGGGGCCGGGCACACCCTGCCCCGGAACGCCCTGCGCCGGAACGCCGTGCGCGGGGGTGGCTCCGGGCCCGGCGAACGGCGGCGGGGTCGCCGAGGGCGGCGGCGGGGCCGTGCCGGCGCCCGCTGCGCCGTCGGCTCCCGCCGCACCGCCCATGGCCGGCAGGCCGGTGACGGTCCATCCGGTGGACGGCACCGACGGCTCGGGCGCCGTCACGGGGACGGCCGCAGGTGCGGCCGTCGGCGGCTCGTAGAGCGCGGCCGGGCCGGGTGCGGGTGCGTCGACCGGTGGCTCGTACAGCGCGGCGGGACCGGGCGGATGGTCCTCGTACGCGTTGCGCGGGAGCCATGGCGGCAGGTCGTCCTGGGGGCCCGCGTCCGGCGCCGGGTCCGGACCTCCGGGGACCGCCGTCGTCTCCGCCATCTCCAGGTCACCCGCCCTGCCCCGCCGCTCAGCGGCGTCGCTGCCTTGCCCCGCGTGGCGACTTCCACCACACCCGATTGCGCCACCCTACGAGATCCCGGCACACCCGAGCCAGGCCGGGTCGGCGATCGACGCCGGTCGGACACAGCTCGGGCACACGCCCGGCCCGCCCTCGGCCGACCGCCCGCGGCGTGGCGAGGTCCCGGCGGTCCGTGCCCCCGCTCCGTCCAGGGTCCGGAGCTCCGTGCGCACCGGCTCCTGCGGACACGTCGGAATCCGGGCGACACGGGCACGTTGGTGCAGTCGCACGGTGACCGGCTCACGGTCGCAGCCTTCAGCCGGAAGCCACTACGGCTCGGCGCCGTCCGATCCTGCAGCGGGTGGACCAGAAGCCGGCGGGCCGGATCCGTCGGCCCTCGGCCGTCGGAGCGGACGACGGTGAGCCCGGTGCCCTCGCATCCGATCCGGTCCCCGGACGCCAGGAACAGCGACCGGTCCAGCTCGAAGGCATAGCCGTCATCGGCCTCGACCGGGAGAGGTGCCGCGGTTCCCCTGCGTTCGACGACGCCCTTCACCGGGCTCCGTACCGTCATGCCCTGGACGGTACGGAGCACCCGTACCGTCCAGGGGCGGAAGGCCGGTCCGCCGGCCGTGCCCACGGGGTCGTGGGCTGCCCGGCCACCGGCTCAGGAGCCGGCGAGGAGGTCGCGCAGCAGGGCCACCGTGTCGGCGTCCAGGTCCCGGCCGGTGCGGCGGCTGAGCGCGTCCAGGCGGTTGACGGCGCGCAGCAGTTGGTCGCGGGCACCGGCCGAGGCGTAGGCGTAGAAGAGGTCGCGGTGCAGGAGTTCGACGTCCGGGGCGACGGCGAGGCCGCGGAAGACGGCGGCCTCGGCGCTGCGGTGGTCGCCGTACTGGAGACGGCGGGCGGCGAGTTCGTGGGCGGTGTCGACGATCGCGGCGATCATGTCCTGCCGTTCGGACTCGGCCCAGCCGAACGCGGCGGGCGGTGCCTCCGCGAACGGGGCGCCCCGGACCAGGGCGAGGGCGTGGGCGAGGGCGGCGTCGGCGGTGGCACTGGTGCTGCGCATGCCGCGCCGGTAGAGGCCGCGGAACTCGTCCCAGTCGCAGGTGACGGCGGGGGCGAAGGCGTAGCCGTCGGAGGAGTCGGTGACCAGGAAGGACCGGCCGTCCGAGGAGGAGCCGAACCAGGAGGCCAGGTCGGCGAGCTTCTCGGGCAGCGGACTCCGGGCGTCGGCCGCGGTGGGGTGCGGGTCGAGGTGGGCCGCGCCGGGGTGCAGGTCGTGGTCGAGGGCGTGGTGGTCGGCGCCGGGGCGCAGGGCCAGGTAGACGGCGAGTTCGGTGAGCCGCAGGACGGTGGCGGGTTCGGCCGGGCCGCCGGTGCCGGCCACGTCGACCGGGCCGAGCAGACGGATCCGGGGCGCGGTCCGGGTGGCGTGGGCCTCCGGGGATCGCAGGATGGCGAGCAGGTCGTCGCTGTCGCTGCGGCCGGGGGTGGTGCGGGCCAACGGGGCGACGGCCGTCGGTCCGGGTTCCGTGACGGGGGACACCGACGGCACGGGCGACCCGGGGGACGGCTCCGGGCGGGCGGGGAGCCGCGGATCGGCACCGGTGGGCGCGGGCGCCGGGTCGTGCGTCGGCAGCGGCTCGGGGGCGGGCACCGGCTTCCCGGCCGGGGCGGGTGCCGGCGTGACCGGCGTGACCGGCTGGACGGGCGCGACCGCACCGGTGGGCGTCCCGGTCCCATCGGGCACCCGGAGGTTCTGGGTGGTGTCCTCTCCCCCGGACGTCGTGCCGGTGTCCGGGCCGACGGGGAAGCCGGCGGCCGGGCCCGCCGGGGCGGCGGGTGTGGCGGCCTGTCGCCCGAGGCCGTTGACGAGGTGCCGCGGACCGGGGACGACGGCCACCGCCGCGGACGGCGGGACGGCCACGGCCGGGGCGGCCGGCAGGGCGGGCACGGCGGAGACGGTGGACCCGGCGGAGGCGCCGTTGGCCGACCCACCGGCCGACCCACCGGCCGAGCCGTTGGCCGCGGCGGGCGCCGCCGGGTCGGTACCCGCGAACGGGCTGGCGCCCGTGCCGATCACGCGGGCGAGCAGGCGCGGGCCGGCCGCCTCGGGGGCGTCACCGCCCGTGCCGTCGCCCAGGTCGGGCTCGTCCGGCGATCCCATCAGGAATCCGCCGGAGGGACCGCCCGACGCCCCCACGCCGACCAGGACCGGTACGGGCGGGAGTTCGGCCGGTTCGAGGTCGTCGAGGCCGGGGCCGTCCAGGGTCCAGGCGGGAGCGGGGTGCTGGGTCTGGTCGTCGGCGGCCCGGAGCAGCTCGGCGACCTGCTCGTACTGGCCGGTGGTCAGGCGCTGCAGTTCCAGGGTGAGGTGCAGGCCGGGGATGGTGGCCTGTCCGATGGCCGGCAGGGTCCAGCGGGCGACCGGGCCGGTGCCGCGCTCGGGCGCCCGGGTGACCACGGCGACGCACGTCCGCGGGCGGCCGTCGAGGAGCCGGCCGAGCTCGGCCGGGACGTCCCCGCCCGGCTGGTGGCCGCAGAGCACGATCTCGGGGGTCCACGACTCGTCGGCCTGGCCGCGGCTGCGGGCCTCCCGGGGGCTGGTGGCCTCGGCGGCGACCAGGGTGGCCCGGGCCTTGGCGGTGCGCGGGCCGAGGGCGGCGAGCGCGGCCTCCAGGGTGGGGTGACGGTGGATCCGCTCGGCGGCCGGGCCGCTGATCGGAATCTCCTCCGCGAGGTCGACGAGGTGCAGGTGGAGGCGGTCGGCGAGCGGGCTGTGGGCGAGTTCGAGGGCGAGGGTGCGCAGGACGTCGCGGGCGTCGTCCGGGTGGCCGGAGAGGTGGAGCAGCCGGACGGTCTCCAGGTCGGCGAGGATCACCGAGCCGTCGGGCGAGGAGCCCAGGGTGACCAGGGCCGGGTAGGGGGCGGCGGTCTTGCGGGCCTGGGCACGGGAGAGCAGCCCGTCCGAGTCGGCCGCGCACCACCAGATGTCAGGGGCGTGGGCGGCGCGGAACGGGGCGATCGGGGCGGCCGCGCCGGAGAGGTGCAGCTCGATCGTCCGGCCGGGGGTGATCCGGGCGGCGACGACGGCGGGCAGCCGCTTGCCGCCGCGGACGGTGTTGCGGGCCATGCTGCGCAGGGCGCGGTCGAGCAGGTCGAGACCGGCCTCGTCCTGGCGGGCCTTCAGTTCGGCCTCGAAGGCGGCGGCGGGGGCGGTGGGCAGGGCGATGCGGTGCCGGGGCCGCCGCCCCCGGAGCTGGGTGCCGCGCTTGCGGGCGACGGCGCCGACCATGACGGCCGCCAGCAGCACGCCGACGGTGGAGGCGGCGAGGGCGACGGTGTAGTCGTCGCTCGGGGCGTCCTCGGCGTGCGCGGCGGGCGTCTGGGCCGGGGTCTGCCCGGGCGCGGGGGCCTGTGCGGGAGCGGGGGTCTGGGCGGGAGCGGGGGTCTGGGCGGGCGCCTGGGTGGCGGGTGCCGGTGCCGGCACCTGGGTGCTCGGTGCGGGCGGCGGAGGGACCGGGGCCGGGGCCGGTTCCGCCGCCGGCGCAGGTGCCGGGGCGGGGGCGGGGGCGGGCTCGGGCGCCGGGGCCGGGGCCGGGGCGGGCGTCGCCGCGCCGGGCAGGCTGAGCACCATCCCGGGCACCACCACGTCCGGGTCGGTGAGTCGCTCCCCGTCCGGCGCCTGGACGCCCTTGTTGGCGTCGAACAGCTTCGGCCAGGCCTCGGCGTCGCCCAGCTCGCGCTCGGCGATGACCGACAGGCTGTCCCCGGGCTTCACCGTGACGGTGCCGGTGCCCTGGGCGCCGCTCGCGGGCGTACCCGCCTGCGTCGTGCCGGTCGCGGGCGCCGGAGCCGGAGCCGGCGCCGGGGTCCCGGCCTCGTCCGGCTTGGCGTCGCCCGGCATCACCAGCGCCCAGCCGGGGTGGATCGGCCGGTCCGCGTCGAAGCGGTTGCCCGAATCGTCCATCACCCGGCCGTCGTTGAGCTTGGCGATCTCCGTCCAGCGCTCGCCCGAACCGAGCTGGCGCTCCGCGATGGACCAGAGGCTGTCGGCCGGCCTGCTGTCCCGCACCGTGTAGGTGGACTGCTGGTCGGCGGCGGGGGCGAGGGAGGGTGCGGCCTGCGCGGCGGGCAGCGCGGCCCGCTGCGCCGCGGCGCCCGCCTGGACGGACGCGGTCGCCACCTGGGGGCGCTCGGGGGTGGCGGCGAACGCCGAACCGGCCACCGGCACCAGCGCGATCACCGCACCGACCAGGCCGGCGGCAGCGCGCTGGCTCCAGCCGAACGCCGGGATCCGCCGGGCCACCCGGCCGCGGAGCTGGGCCGGGATCTCCAGCAGGACGGAGAGCGCGAAACAGGCCCAGCCGACCCAGCCGACCACGACCAGCAGCCAGAGGAACAGCTGCCCGTCGTCGGGGCTGGTCAGCAGCGCGCCGAGGCCGTCCGGTGCGAGCGGGCCCATGTCGGCGACCGCGCGGGTGCCGTAGAGCAGCAGCGCCGGGACGCCGAGCAGCAGTCCCAGCAGGGTGATCAGGGCCGCGATCGCGGCGAGCACGGCGCCGCCCCGGCCCCGGCGGCCGCCGCTGCCGCCGCGGTGCGACGGCCGCGACGACGGCCGCCGGCCGGACGCGGGAGTGGCGGGCACACCCCGGGCCGGACGCCCGGCACGGGTCTGGTCCTTGGCGCGTGGCGCGGCCATCAGTCGGTCTCCGCTTCCTTGACTCCGTGGACGAGGGCTGCGCTTCCCTTGCCCGTGATCTTCCTGTTGGCGAGTTGGGTCAGCAGGACGGGCCGGTACTCGGTCTCCACCGTGATGGTGACGGCCGCCCCGTCGGGCGAGAACTCCACGAACTTCGCGGCCAGACCGTACAGCGCGAGGTAGCTGTTGGCGGCCTCCTCGGCGTACTCCCGCTTCACCCGGTACCCCTCGCCGCGCAACAGCGCGGCCTCGTCGAGCTGTTGGCCTGCCACCCGGGCGGCTTCCTGGGCGTAGGCGTCGGTGTTCTCCGCGACGCGAAGCTTGCCGCCGGCGTCGATGATGAGGGCGATGACCACGGCGACGAACGCCGAGCAGATCGCGACGAAGATCGAGAGCGTGCCCCGGTCCGAACGGGCACGGAATCGAGGTGCCCCGCGTCCGCGCGCCATGGCGCCCCCTCCCGACATGCCCGTCCACCCTCCCCCGGGCGCTCTCCGCTTGCGTTTCCCCCGCCCGGGGCGTCCCCAATCCCCGTCCGGGTACCTCGTCGTCACGACCTCGCCACCGCCCACCCCACGGCCCGACACATCCCTGTCCGGGGAGGGCTCCGGCCCGCCCCGTTCGCTCCGGCGCACGCCCGTTCACCCGCCCCGGTAGCGGTCCACGACCGAGACGAAGCTGCCGGTGAGCGTCTTCGACACCGGCCCGTTCAGATTCGGCCCGCCGAGCAGGTCGGACAGTCCGACCTCGCACCGGACCGACACCGTGACCGTCGCCATGGTGGTCCCGTGACTGACCAGTTCCCCGTGCGCCACGGTGACCCTGCTGCTCGCGCAGTGCACGCCCTGCTGCTCCATCGCCTCCACGGCGGACTTCTTCGCCGCCGCGTCCATCGCGTCGACGCCACGCGCCAGCGAGGCGGTCCGGGCGGCCGAGCGGGCCGCGGCCTCCACCGTGCCGGCGGCGGTCTGCACCCGGCCGGCCGCGACGGTGACCAGGATCAGTCCCACCACGGCGGGCGCGACGATCGCGGCCTCGACCGCGAAGCCGCCGCCGTCCCGCCCGAACGGCGACCGGGCGGACCGGGCCGCGGCGAACCCGCGCGCCCGTCCGGCCGCCCACCCGGGCGGCCGGTCCGCCGACTTCCCGGTCCGCCACCGGAACCGTCCGCTCACGGTCCCACCACCTGCGGCGGGACGAACCGCTCGCGCGGCGCCTCGGCGCGCTGGGTCACGGTCGGCCGCGTGACGAAGGGGATGACCACGGGCGCCGTCACCTCCACCGTGACCCGGATCAGCACCGGCGTGCTGCCGTCGGTGCTGATCGCGTGGTCCTCGCTGCCCTGGCGGCCGAGGAACGCCTCGGCCTGCTTCCGCGCCGCCTCGTTCTTCAGCTCGTCGCTCCGATTGCCCTGGACGCGGCCCGCGTCGACGCCCTCGCGGGCAGCGGTGAGGGCGAGTTGGCGGTAGTACCACCACAGGCCCGTCTGCGCGACGGACAGGATCAGGATCAGCACGACCGGGAAGACGATGGCCAGGCCCAGGCTCAACGACCCTCGGTCGGAACGGCGGAGACGACGACCTCTCATCACGGGGTGGCGCCACTCCCGGGCAGGTTCGGGTCCTCGTTGACCTTGTCGACGACCTTCTTGTTCAGGCTGTAGAGCGCGGTCGCGACGAGGCCCGCGACGAACACCAGCGCGATGACGGCGAGCGCCAGTTCGATGCTGATGGCGCCCCGGTCACCACGCGCACGGGCCGCCTTCGCGCGGCCCATCCGGAAGTGGAACAGCAGCAGGGCGAACCGGACCGGCAGGAGGGTCGGCCCCGCCAATCGGGCCACCAGGTACTTGAGGTGGGTGTTCATCAGTTTCTCCCAGGGTGCGTCGTGGTGACGGAGGTTGCTGACCTCCGCGAGGGGTACCTCAGTTGAGCATCTTGTGCAACGCGGGATAGATGATCAGCACGGTCATCAGCAGGGTCAGCGCGGCCCCCGGAGCGACCATCCGCTCGCTGTCGGAGTTGGCCCGGGCGAGGTCCTCGGCGAGCAGTTCGCCCCGCAGGCCCTTGGCCCGGGCCCGCAGCGTGTCGTAGACGGCCGCGCCGTCGGTGCCGGAGATCCGCATGATGTCGGCCACGTCCTGCAGCGGCGTCAGCCCCAACTCGACCGCCAGCGCGTCCAGTCCGGCCCAGGGCGGCAGCCGGTCGGTGGCCGCGCGGTCCAGTGCGTCCCTGATCCGCCGGAACACCGCGCCCCGGCCGACCGCGGCGGCCCGCCGCAGCGCCTCCGCCGGACCGAGGTCGGCGGCCCGTTCCATCGCCACCAGCTCCAGGTAGGCGGCGACGCCGTGGAGGTACTCGACGCGGGCCTCCTTCGCCTCGCCGCGCACGATGGCGTCCGGGAGGAACCAGAACAGCCCGGCCAGCAGCGGGCCGACCAGCAGCGGGAGCACGAACGGCAGGCTCATGTCGAGCAGCATCGCCGCCACCACCAGGTAGGGCGGTAGGACGAGGCCGATCAGGGCGAACATCAGCTTGTGCGCCATGAACCGGGCCGGGGTACGGCCGATCAGCGCCAGGTCGCGTTCGGGGATGCGCACCCCGCGCAGGCTGATCGAGCGCTCGCCGATCCGGTCGAACCAGCGCGGCCGTTCCTCCGGGTCGGGGGTCCGGTCGGCGGGGGTGCGGTGCAACCGGTCCAGCGCCTGACCCAGGTCGGGCGGGGCAGGGCGGAGTTCGGCGATCAGCAGGGCGATGCCGCCGGCCGCCGCGGCGCCGGCCAGCACGGACCACGGGGAGATCATCGTGCCTCCCCGAACAGCCGGGCGCCGGCGTCGGCACCGCCCGTCGCAGCACCGCCGGCCGCAGCGCCGCCGGTCGCGGCGCCACCCGGGCCACCGGGCCCTTCGGCGGCCCGGCCGCCCGCACCGCCCTCGGGCGCGTCAGCACGCCGCGCGGCCCGGCCGGTCCGGCTGCGACGGTCCAGCTCCAGCAGGCGCGGGACCGGTGGATGCGAGGCCAGCGCCCGCATCCAGGCGATCACCGCCACGAACAGCGCGGCCACCACGGCGAGGACGCTCTGGCCGAGCACCGTGCTGTACGGGCGGGTGTACTCGGTGTTGAACGAACCGATGGTGACGACCAGCACGATGATGCCGACCAGCCAGCGGATGGTGGTGCGGTGCTTGGCCCGGTCGGCCTCGATGGTGCGGCGCTGGCGGACCTCCTCGCGCACCGATTCGGCCATGTCGGAGAGCGCCCGGGCCAGCCCGGGCCCGCTGTCCCCGGAGCGCAGCAGCAACGCGGCGAGCACCTTGTCGGCGGTGGCGTCGGCCATGCTGTCGGCGAAGGCGCGCAGCGCCTCCTCGGGCCGCCAGCGGGCCTGCAGCCGGGCGGCCAGCTCACCGACCTCCCCCTCGATCGCGGCGGGCGCGGTGCGGCGGCTGGTGACGATGGCCTGGTTGAGGCCGACACCGAGCAGCAGCACGTCGGCGATCCGCTGGGTCCACTCGGAGAGCGCCTCCAGCCGCTCGATCCGGTCGGTGTCCGAACGGGTGGTGTCGAACAGCCAGGGCAGGCCGAAGACCGCCAGCGGGACGAGCAGCGCGGTCAGCGGGATGCCGGTGAACAGCCAGCCGAGCGGCGCGCCGGCCAGCGCGAGCGGCAGTTGGATCCGGCGCAGCCGGACGATCCGCCCCGAGGCGGTGCCGGGCGCGCCGTACCAGAAGACGTGCAGCCGGCCGCCGAGCGGGTTGGAGGTCTCGCGGTCCCCGTCCGGTTCGGCCGCCGGGTCGCTGCCGCGGGCCCAGGCCACCAGGGCGACCAGGCCGCCCATGACGAGCAGGCCGCAGAGCACGAAGAGCGGCATCATCGGGCGCCACCGCCGATCCGGAGCTGGAGCGGTGCGGCCCAACTGCCGTACCGGGAGCCGAGCAGCGACGCGTCGAAGCCTGCCCGGCGCAGGTCGTCCAGGCACTGCGGCGGGGTGTGCGGGACGGCGCGCGGCTCGCCGAGCTCGGGGCGCGGGCCGAACACGGTGTTCAGCGCGGGCCGGCCGCTCTCGCCGAGGCCGGTCACCTCCAGGACGTGCGAGACGAACCGGTGCCGGCGTCCGCCGACCGGCGTCTCGTCGACCATCGCCACGTGCACGATGAGGTCGACCGCGTTGGCGGTGAGCCGGTAGGCGAGCGCGTCGGTCATGTGCGAGCCGTACTCCAGGCAGAGTTCGGCGATGCGGTCGACCACCATGTGCGGGCCGCGGGCGTGCAGGGTGCACATCGAGCCGCCCTCGCCGTTGGTCATCACCCGCAGCATCGGGACGACCTCGCCGGAGCGGACCTCGCCGACGATGATCCGCGAGAGGGTCATCCGCAGCGCGGCCGGGATCAGGTCGCCGATGGTCAGCTCGCCGGCCGAACGGCCCTCGACGCGTTCGCCGTTGCCCTCCCGGGCCTCCATCGGCACGACCTGGCGCAGGTGGCCGAGGGTGTGCAGCCAGAGTTCGAACTCCGACTCCAGGGTGCCGATCCGCTCGTCGGGCGGGATCTCCGCGGCCATCGCGCGCAGCAGGCTGGTCTTGCCGACGCCCTGGGTCCCGGTGATCATCACGTTCTTCCGGGCCCGGATGGCGGAGGCCAGGAAGGAGGCCAGGGTGGTGTCCAGGGTGCCGAGCCGGACCATCTCGGGCAGCGTCGCGGAGGCCACCCGGTGCCGACGGATCGCCACGTAGGGGCGCGGGGTGACCTCGGTGAGCGCCTGGAGGCGCATGCCGCCCTCCAGGCGCAGCGCGAGGGTCGGGCTGGCGGTGGAGAGGGAGCGTTCGCCGCCGCCGTGCTGGCGGGCCAGGTCCTGGAGCAGTTCCACGAGTTCGGCGTCGCTGTCGGCCACCGGCGGGACCTGGCGCAGCGGCTGGTGGACCCGGGAGATCCAGACGTCGTCGCAACCGTTGATGAGGATGTTCTCGATCTCCGGGTCGTCGAGGTAGGGCTGGAGCCGGCCGGCCCGGAAGAGCAGGTCGAAGACGGCCTCGGCGAGCGCACGGTCCTGGTCGCGGGTGGGCGGGATGCCGTGGGTCTGCGCGTAGGCGTCGGACCAGCGGGCGACGGCCTCCTCGATCAGCGCGCGACCGCGCTGGCGGCGGGTCGCGCGGTCGGGTTCGGTTCCCGAGCCCGCGGTCAGCCGGAGGATCTGCTGGTGCAGCTCGGCGGCCACCTGGCGCTTGAGCTCGCGCGCCACCTGCGGGTCGACGGCCGGGCGGGTGCCGGCGCCGCGCCGGTCGAGCGAGGGCAGCTGGGAGGGGACGGCGGTGGCCGTCGCGGCGCCGCCCTGCTGGGCTCCCGGCGGCACGGGCGGGGCACCCGCCGGGGCGGCCGGGCCGGGCCCGACCGGGCCTGCGGTCACCGGGCCCGGCGTGACCGGGTTGGGCATGACGGGGCCGGGGAGGGGTGTCGACCAGGGCAGCGCGGCGGGGTCGGTGGCCGGCTGCTGGTGCAGGGGGCTACCGCGCACGGAGCACCTCCGTCTGGGCGAGGGGGTCGCTGGGTGCGGTGCCGTACGGCTGGTGCGCGGGCCCGGTCGGCTGCTCCGGCGCGCCGGGGGCGGGCGGGGCGGCGTGCTGCGGGGCTGCGGTCCGGGCGCCGTACTGCGCGGCGCCGGACGACGGCGGCCCGTACGTCGGGGCGCCGGACTGCCGGGGCTGGAACTGCTGGGCCTCGTACGGCTGCGTCGCGTGCTGCTGCGTTGCGCCGTTCCGGGTCCCGTCGTGCGGGGTCCCGTACGGATGCGTCGCGTGCTGCTGCGTTGCGCCGTTCCGGGTCCCGTCGTGCGGGGTCCCGTACGGATGCGTCGCCTGCGGCTGCGTTCCGTGCTGCTGCGTTCCGTGCGGCTGGCCGGCGTCGGGCCGGCCGGGGTTCTGGGGGTACTGCGGGGCGGAGTGCCGGCCGCCGTACTGCTGGGTCTGGTGCGCCTGCTCCCCGGGGGTGCCGCCGTGCCCCGGGAAGGACGCGGGAGCGGCCGGCTGCGGTGCCAGCCCCGCGAGCGGGGCTACCGGCCCGGTGGTGATCACCGGCGGCACGGGCCCGTACGGCTGGGCGGGCTGCGGTGCCTGCGGCGGCGGGTACGCGTAGCCGGGCCCGCCGGCCGGCTCCGGCGCCGGGCCGGCCGTCCCCGACGGACCGGCAGCCGCCGGCCCCCGGTCCGGGGCGGGCCCCGTTCCCGGGGCGAGCTGTGCGGGTGGGGCCGGCTGGGAGGTGGGCGCCAGCCGCTGCCGCCGCCGGCGCACCGTCAGCTGGAGCTCGTCCGCCGCCGAACGCGCCGTCCGCATCAGCTCCGAGCGGACGAACCGCCGGTCGGTGACGTCGCCGCCGTCCGAGAGCACCCGGGCGGTGCGCTGCGCGTGCGGCAGCACCCCGAGCACCGGCAGCCCGAACTCGCGGGACACCTCCGCCCCCGAGTACGGCCCCTCCGCGACCAGCAGCAGGCCCAGCGCGTCCGCCCCGGTGCCGGCCGTGCCGAGGTCCTCGGCGAGCGCGGCCAGCCGGGGCCGCGACGCGCTCAGCCCGCGCAGGGTGGTGCGCACGGTGGCCGCCACCACGTCGGCCCGGCGGGCCAGCACCGCACTGGTGCCGGTCGCGCCGGAGCGGCCGAGGTCGAGGAGGACGTCGTAGCCCTGCGGTTCCAGCCCGTGCAGCACCTCCATCAACGGCTCCCACGTGTAGGCGAGCCCGGGTGCCTGGGTGGGGTCGGTGAGACCCGGCAACAGGAGGCGCTCGGCGTTGCCCTCCGGCGAGAGGTCGATCAGCTGTTCCCAGAGCGCCTGGGCGAGCAGCCCGCGCCGGTCGGCGACGGCGAGGTTGCGCAGCCCGTACACCGCCTCGACCCGGCCCTCCAGGGCGCCGGCCAGCACCGCGCCGCCGTCCGGATCGCACTCGACGAGCAGGACGCGGCGGCCGGGCTGCAGCGGCCAGGCCAGCAGCAGCGCCAGCGCCGTCGTGGTGGCGCCGGGTGCCCCCGGGCCGCCGACCACCGCGATGACCGCCATCTCAGGCCCCACCCGCCCCGGACGGCGCACCGCTCGCGGCCCCCGAGGACGCCGCGCCCGTCGGTGCGGGCGTCCCGACCCGGGCCGCGGACGGCGTGGCTCCCGAGGGCGCGGCTCCCGACGGCGCCGCCCCCGACGGTGTCGCTCCGGTCCCCGGCGCCGCGGAACCCGCCCCGGAGGGCGCCGCCCCCGGGGCGGGGCGCGGTGCCACCACGATCTGGATGCGTCCGCTCGCGACCCACGCCGCCAGGCGGTTGGCCTCCGCCTCGGCGGCCACCACGTCGAAGACCTGGCTGCCGTCGCCCTCCACCCGGCCGACCGTGTACACGGTGGCGGAGAGCGACTCGATCCGGTTGCCGTCCGCGGTGTTCACCACGAGGACCGGCATGCCGGGCTGGAGCCTGGTGGCCGGCAGTTGGGTGCGCTTGACCGAGACACCGACCAGGAGCTGCCCCGGGCCGAGGACGAGCGTCTGGGCCAGGTCCCGTTTGGTGAGCAGCCCGCCGCGGTGGAGGTCGGTGGTGGCCCGCATGCCGACCGCCTTGTCCCGGTCGGCGGCGGCCAGCGGGGTGAGCGCCGGATCGCCGGCGATCCGCACCACCACGAGGTCGGCGGCGGTCAGCGTCTGCCCCCACTGCACGTCACGGGCGAGTGCCAGCACCGCGACCCGCTGGCCGGTGCTGTTGTAGAGGACGGCACCACCCAGCCCGCCGGCGGCTATCAGGGCCACCGCCATCGCCAGTACGGCGGGCCGACGGCGCCGCGCCCCGAGCGTCCGCCCGGGGGCGTGCGGCGTGCCGCGTCCCTGCTCCGGCACGGCCACGGAGGCGGACCCGGCGGTCGCGGTCGCCGTGGCGGACGTGCCGGACCCCGGCGTGGCAAAGGTACGGTTCTCCACCGGGCTTCGGCCTTTCTCGCGTCGTTCGTCGGGTTGCTGTGCGGTGTGCCGGTCCGGCCGGTCGAGGTCCGGGTAGTTGAGAACCGGCTTTTGAGGACCGGCTAGTTGAGGACCTGCACCTCGGCCACCCGGAACTGGACGGCCTCGGTCAGCGGCAGCTCGATCGGGTCGACCTGCTGGGTCCCCCCGGTCACCGTGACCACACCGACCCAGTGGGCCGTGACGGTCCCGTGGAACAGGCCGTCCGTCGTGCGGCCCGAACCGGACTTGAAGACGTGGCCGCAGGTGGGCGAGGCGTTGGCGCCGTACTTGGGGTCGTACGGGGTGCCGGCCGCGGCCTTCCCCTCGCACCGCTCCTTCGTCCCGTCCCCGAACTTCCACTCCACCCAGTCCAGGCGCGGGGTGACCGTCACGGTGAGGGTGTTGCCGGAGACCGATACCGGGGCCGGGGGCTGCGAGCCCTCCAGCCAGAGCCAGACCGGCGCGCCCACCACGGAGTCGCCCTTGGGGGCGGTGACGGGCTTCGGCTTGGGGAAGGCGATCCGGTCCCTGGCCTGACGGGCCAGCTGGGCCGGGTTGTCCGGCGGCGGCCCGGCGGGCGCCTGGGCGGCGAACTCCGCCGGGGCGCCGGTCTGCGAGCCCGCACTGTCGAGGCAGGTCACGTTGTAGACCGAGCCCTCCGAGGGATCGTGCCCCTGCCAGCGCGGATCGCCCGCGGGAGGCGGTGGGCTGATCACCCGGAAGTAACAGCCGCGCGAGGCGCTGAACCAGCCCAGCTCGGGATCGCTGCACGCGAGGGGCATCCCGTTCCAGGAGCACACCTGAGGGCCGCTCGAACTCCCCCCGGTGCCCCCCGTCCCCCCGCCGCCCCCGGGGGTCGGCTTGGTGCCCGGGTCCTCGGTTCCCGAGCAGATCACGTTCACCTCGCAGCGGGTGGCACCCCCGGTGGGGGTCGGCTCCGCCGCCGCGACGGTTCCGGGGGATAACAGCAATGCGGTGAACAAGGGCGTACCGAGCACCAATCGCCGTACCGGTTTCAGCATGTTCGTTGCACCTCCCGCTTGAACTCGTGGATCAGCCAACGCGTTTCGAACTGTCGTAGGGAAACGGTCGCCGGGTACCGGGTGAGCCGGTTCGGCGGGTCCTTCACCGCGCGCGTGGTGGCGTCGGCCTGGTGCCAGCCCGACACGTCGAGGCAGTCCTCGATCACGGCGGTGTGCGGATCGGCGGCCAGATCGAGGTTCTTCACCACCGGCGAATTCCGCGGTCCGCCGGTCATCACCAGTTTGGCGTCGTGAAGTTGTTTGAGATTGACCAGGGCGTCGGTGAGTGCCTTCCCGGAGGAGAAGGTCTCCAGTCGCGATCCGTCCGAATCCGTACGCCCGTAGGCCTCCACCTGGGCTTGCCACCAGTCCTGATAGGCGCTCAGGGCGTCCCGGGCGGCCGCTCCTTCGGGTCCGTCCGTCGGCGCGTTACCGACGTTCGGCGAACCACCCGAAGGGGTTACCGGAGTCACCGCCGCGACCGTGGGCGCACTGGTCCCCAGACGCTCCACGGAACCACCGTCACCGCTGCTCCCGCAGGCGCTCAGCAGCAACGCCAGTACCAGTCCGCCGACCCCAACCGCCCCAGGGCGCAACACATTTCCGCGCTGCCGCATCGCCCCACCTCGTCGCAGCCGACCACGCGTGTGGCCCGTGGCCGCCAAAGAATTCCGCCGTCCCGCCGATGTTGCCCCCGAGGGCATCGATTCTTCGCCAAACCGGTCCTTCACGGCAACACCCAGGGCCCCCTGACCTTACGCGGAAGGCGGATCCGTCGGGGCACTTTCCCGCCACAGAAGGGCCAACAGTTCTTCGGAAAGCGACAATCCGGCCAATGCACCCCGAACCGCGGCCCGATTGCGCATCAACAGCCGCCCTCCCTCCGGCGGTACGAGCAGGCGCACACCCGGCGCGTCACCGTGGTTCGCCGGCGTAGCGGCGGCACCACCGGGCCCGCCCCCCGCGGAGTTGCCCGGCCCTCCGCCCGCCGCGCCACCGCCACCGCCACCGCCGTCGAGGAGTGCGCCGACGGCCGGTTGCAGGTCGAGCGGGCCGACGGCGGCCGGTGCGCCCGGCACACCCTGCTGGAGCACCGTGGTGAGCGCCTGGCTGAACGAGCCCGCGCCGCCCGGCAGGACGGCGTCCCGACCACGTCTGCCGGGGGTGTAGCGGCCCGGGGCGTAGCGGCCGATCCGGCCCCACAGCGGGACCCGCGAGTAGTTGAGCAGTTCACCGATACCGTCCTCGCCGGCGCTCCGCTCCAGCGCGGTCCAGGTGTCCTTGTCGACCACCGCGTCGACCAGCAGCAGCGCCTCCTCCTGGTCGCCGTGCACCATCGCGCTCACCACCCAGTCCCAGGCCAGCCCGCGCCGGTAGGCGTTGTCCGTGGTGGAACCGCCGGTCACCAGGGCGAGCCGTCGCCCGCGCGGGTCGGCCACCAACTGGCCCACCAGGCAGACCAGCAGCCACCGGCCCGGGCGGGCGGCGGCCTCCCGGACGGCGGTCAGCATCGTGTTGGCGTCCGCCCCGGGCTCCACCACCGTGACCCGGCTCCCGGCCGCGCCGGCGTCGAAGCACATGCCGGGCAGGACACCGGCCAGCAGCCGGGCGCCCTCCGCCGCCTGCGCCGAGCCGCCGAAGCCCCGGTCCGGCCCGCCGTCCGCCCCGATCACCACCAGATCGACTCCGCTTGCCATCCGCACCGCCCCCTCCTGCCCGTCCCCGGCCGTCCCGGGACCGCCCGCCGCGCCACCGTCCGTCGATGCCCGGCCACGCACTGCTCGCCGATGTCCGTGGCACCCGCGCGCGCTGCGGCACGCCCCGCGCGCCCCGGTGCCACCCGCCGGGCAGGCTACCGTCCCGCGCGCCCACCGACGGGGCTCCCGACCCTGCCGCTCAGGGACCATGGGCCCTATCGGCCCGCTCCCGGCAGCGGGACGATCGGACCCATGGACCGTGACGACCAGCTGGAGGCCCTGACCGAGGCCGCGTGCCTGCGGCTGCTCAGCACCGTGCCCGTCGGACGCGTGGTGTACACCGAGCACGCACTGCCGGCCGTGCTGCCGGTCTCCTTCGACGTCACCCCGGACGGGCGCCTGTTGCTGGCGGTGCGCCGGGACAGTGCCACCGCGCGCTGTCTGGACGGCACGGTCGTCGCCTTCCAGGCCGACCGGCTGGACCCGGTCACCCGGACCGGCTGGAGCGTCCTGGTGCACGGCCGGGCCGATCTGGTGCGCGAGCCGGAGCAGGTCCGGCGGGCGCTCCGCTCGGGGCTGCGGCCGTGGGTCGGCGATTCGGACCCGCTCTTCGTGTCACTGGTGCCCGAGCTGGTCAGCGGTCGCCGGCTGCTACGGTCCGGCCGCTCGGTGCAACGTTCCTGACGCGGTGGTCCCCGCCCCGGAGCGGGGGCCACGCCCCCGTCACTCCTGACGGCCCCGCCACCCCGACCGCCCGACCCCGTGTGACGGTACGACGGTGTGACCGGTACGACCGCGGGCACCGGCACCGGCGCGATCGCTGACAGGTGACCGGCGAGTAGGCATACTCTGCGGAGTTCGCATCCCGCCCTCGCCGCCGCCCCTCAGGAGCGCACCGTGACGACCTTCGCCTCCCTCGCCGAACTGACCGCCGCCGTCGGCACCGAGCTGGGCACCAGCCAGTGGCACACGGTCGACCAGGCACGGATCGACCTGTTCGCCGAGGCCACCGGCGACCACCAGTGGATCCACGTCGACCCGAAGCGGGCCGAGGAGAGCCGGTTCGGCTCGACCATCGCGCACGGCTACCTCACCATGTCGATGATCCCGGTGCTGGCCAAGGAGTGCTACGGCGTCGAGGGCGTCCGGATGGCGCTCAACTACGGTTCGGAGAAGGTCCGCTTCCCGGCGCCGGTGCCGGTCGGCACGGCGATCCGGGCGACGGCCGAGCTGGTCTCCGCCACCGAGGTGGCGGGGGGCGTGCAGGCGGTGGTCCGGTTCACCATCACCAGCGCGGACAGCGGCAAGCCGCACTGCGTCGCGGAGACGATCACGCGTTTCTACGCCTGATCCCCGGGGAATCCGCCGGTCACCGGGCAGTACACCCGTCTCACCGATCCCACCCACCTCGTCGATCTCATCGACCTCACCGACTCCCGCCGGGCGGGCCGGACCGGCGGACGTCCGGGCGCGCCCTGGCGGGTACGCCGAACGGCGCGTGCCGGGTCGCTCGCCGGGTCCGAACGGCCGACGACGAGTAATCTCCGACGAGATGGTTGTCGTACCGCACCGGTGCCGTCGCCGGCGGTGCGCGCCCCGGCATGCCCGGTATCCATAGCCGTCCTTGGAGGTGCCGTGCCCCGCCCAGCCGCCCCCTGGTACACCCGTGTCCCCGGCCTCACCTCGATGCTCACCGCTCCCCCGGGCCGCCTCAGCGGGCTGCCCCGCACGGCCTGGCACCGGGTCCGGACGGACGCCTTCGGGGCCGATCCGCGCGGCGACCGGCTGTCCCGGATCCACCGTTCGCCGCAGTTCTCGGACGGTGCCTTCCGCAATCCGGTGCCCACCCGCCGGCTGGTGTACGAACGCAGCCCGCTGGAGATCACCCGCGCCCAGCTGGCCGCCGACCGGACCCGCCGGGTCCCGGCCGCCGCCGTGCCGCTGCACCGGCTGCTCCCGGTCGACCTGGCCGCCCCGCCCGCCTCCGGCCTGCGGCTCACCTGGCTCGGCCACGCGACCGTGCTGGCCGAGCTGGACGGCCGTCGGGTCCTCTTCGACCCGGTCTGGGGCGAGCGCTGTTCGCCGTTCGCCTGGACCGGGCCCAAGCGGCTCCACCCGGTGCCGCTGCCGCTCGACGAGCTCGGCCCGGTGGACGTCGTCGTCATCTCCCACGACCACTACGACCACCTCGACATGGGGACCGTCCGGGCGCTGATCGGCACCGGCGCGACCTTCGCCGTCCCCCTCGGGGTCGGCGCCCACCTGGAGCACTGGGGCGTGCCCGCCGGGCGGATCGTCGAACTGGACTGGTGGGAGTCGGCCGAGGTGGCCGGTCTCACCCTGACCGCCACGCCCGCCCGGCACTACTGCAGCCGCGGCCCGCGCACCAGCGCGCTCTTCCTGTGGGCGTCCTGGGTGGTGGCCGGCGGCGGCCGGCGAATCTTCCACAGCGGGGACACCGGCTACTTCCCCGGCTTCGCGGAGATCGGCCGCCGGCTCGGCCCGTTCGACGCGACGATGATGCAGGTCGGCGCGTACAGCGACTTCTGGCCCGAGGTGCACATGACGCCCGAGGAGGGCGTCCGGGCCCACCTCGACCTCGGCGGCGACGTGCTGCTGCCGATCCACTGGTGCACCTTCAACCTCGCCCCGCACCCCTGGGAGGAGCCCGCCGAGCGGGTGGTCGCCGCCGCGCGGGCGCTGGGCGCGCAGCTGGCGGTGCCGCGCCCCGGCAAGCCCTTCGAACCGGCCGACCCGCCCACCCTGCGGCTCTGGTGGCGGGCCGTGGCCGCGCTTCCGCAGGACGGCGCGCCGCTGGTGGTACCCGACGACGCGGCCCGCGCGGCGGCCGACCCGAAGACGGTCGGCGGGAAGGCGGGCAGCGGGAAGACCACGGGGCGCGGCGGTCGGCCGAAGGCGGCGGAGGACGACGGCGTGCCGGTCTGAGCCCGCCGGCGGCAGGACCACGGGCGGGGCCGGCGCGGACGTGGGCGCCGGGCCCCGGCGGGACCGGGACCGCGGGGCGCCGACCGCGGGTACGGTCCCGCCGGGCGCTCAGGAGGCGGAGGCCGCGCGCTCCTCGGCCCGACGGCGGAGCAGCCGCCAGGCGCCCTGCTGCACCAGCAGCGTGAGCACCCCCGCCACCACGATTCCGGCCATGTTCAGCAGCAGCTGGAGGCTGGAGCCCGAGAACTGCCGGAAGTCGCCGTACCCGAGCGCGACCGCCGCGTTGGCGGCGGCCGGCACGGTGGTCACCGAGATCGCCACGCCGACCAGCATCCCGGCCTTGGCCGAGGTCAACGAGAGCAGCCCGGCGATGCCCGCCAGGAAGGCCACCACGAACGAGGTCGCGTCCGGCTGCCAGATGAACGAGGTGTTGGGTCGCGCCCCGTCGAACCTCTCCTGGCTGAACAACCCCGCCGCGTCCATCAGCAGCGAGAACACGACGGTCAGTGCCATCGCCACCGCGAACCCCGCCACCAGCGCGTTCAGCGAGCGCAGGGCCGGCCGTGACCGGCGCTGAACCAGCGCGACGCAGAGCCCGGCCAGCGGGCCGAACTCCGGCCCGACCGCCATGGCGCCGACGATGAGGATCGCGCTGTCCAGCACCGCGCCACAGGCCGCCAGCATCGTCGCCACGGTCAGGAAGGCCAGGTAGACGCCGGTGAGCGTGGACTCCTCGTGGGTGATCTCGGAGACGGCCTCCCAGACCAGCGCGTCCGCCCCCTCGCCGGGAGCGAGCCGTTCCGCCTCGTCGGCCGCCGCCGAGAGGGTCAGTTCGATCTCCTCGACGTCGATCGCGCCGCGCGCCGGAAGCCCCGTCGCCCGCAGCCCGCCCAGCACCTCGTCCGCCGACTCGCGCGCCACGTCGCAGAGCACCACGTCCCCCGGCGGCCGGACGGCCGCGTCGGGGAGCAGCACCACGTGGGTCACGCCCACGCAGTCGTCCAGGCACTTCAGCACGGTGTCGCGCAGGTCGACGGGAACGATCAGGCGCAGGTGCAGCACGGATGCTCCGGACGGGATGCGGCGGCGGGGAGACCCGATCACCATAGACGGCCGCCCGTCCGACGGCCCGCCGAGGCTGCCGGTCCGTCGCACGGCACGCCCGCTGACCGGGCCGCCCCCGCCCGGACCGGACCCCGACCGGACCGATCGTCAGGCGGACTCACCGTCAGGCGGACTGACCGTCAGGCGGGGCGCTTGGCGAGTTCGACGAGGTCGACGGTGGCGCGCGGGTCGGCGACCTCGATGACCAGCCGGCTGTACCGCTCGTCGGCGAGCTCGATCACCACCGCCTTCTCCGGGTTCTTGACGTCCCAGAACACCCACTCGCCGCCCGAGCGGAAGGTTCCGGCGGTGATCAGCCCCGGGAAGTGCGTTCCGCCGACCCGGATCCCCTTGGGCTCGCGGAAGATGCCGGGGTCGACGGTGGCGCCCCGGACGTTGCCGATCGGGATCTCTATCCGGCTCCTGATCGCCCAGAGGCGGTCGAGGCCCTCGATCTCGACGACGAGGGTGTGGTCGGTGACGCTGACGTGGGCCATGGAAGTGTTCCTCTGCTGGTGGTCGACGATGCTCTGGTTGTTCCGGGTGAGGACCTGCTCAACCCGTCGGTTCGGCCCCGCCGGCCGCGCCTGTCCCGCCGAACCGGCCGGCGAAGGCCAGGAGCGACGCGGCCGACGGCCCGCCCACGCCCGCACGGGCACGCAGCCGCAGGCCGAGGACGGTCGCGGCGAGCATCTCCGCGCCCGCGGGCCCGGCGCTCTCGCCCCCAGCGGGCCCGGCCGCCCGGGCGACCGCGGTGTCGAGCGCGGCCAGGCCCTCGGCGACCAGTGCGCCGACCTCCGGATCGCTGCCGGCCCGTTCGACGGCGGCCGACAGCAGCAGTCCGCCGGCCGGGCCGCCGTCGAATCCGGCTGCCGCCTGCACCAGCAGCTCGGCCAGCCCGCCGGCGGTCCCGAGCGCCGCCGCGAGCGGCAGCACCTCCTGGTCGAGGTGGCGGCGCAGCGCGGCCAGGTAGAGGCCGCGTTTGCTCCCGAACACCTTGTAGAGGCTGCCCCGGTGCACTCCGAGACCGGTGACCAGATCGTCCACCGAAGTCCCTTCGTATCCCCGGAGGGCGAACAGCTCCGCCGCCGTCTCCACAGCTCTGTCCTCGTCGAAGGCGCGTGGTCTTCCCATGGCGATGACTCTAGGAGTTAAAGAACGCCCGGTCAAGAACGAACGTTCTCGAACCCTCCGCCGCCCCTCGCTCCGTCAGCCGGCCAGCACCTCCCGCAGGGCCCGGGCGTGCTTCACCAGTCGGCTCGACCCCGGCCGGCCCGCCGCCTCCGCCAGCCCCGGCACCTCGCCGCGGGCACCGCAGCGGCGCGCGGCGTCCGCCGCCACCGCCAGCACGTCGGCCGCGCCGCGCACCCCCTCACCGCCGAGGAGCGCGGGCAGGACGGTGGCCAGCACCGACCAGACGGTTCCGTAGGCGCCGGTGTCCGCGACGGTGACCAGGGAATGGGCGAGCCGGTTGGGCTTCACCGTGCCGAGGGTGACCAGCTCGCCCAGCTCGCGACCGAGCAGCGCGCCGTCCAGGTCGCCCCGGGCGGCGAGGACCAGCAGCGCGTCCACCGCCGCCGTCCGGTCGTCGGGGAACCGGGCCCCGAGGCCGTAGGCCACGGCGAGGTGCAGCGAGAGCCCGGCCGGGCCGCCGCCCTCGGCGAGCACCACGAGCATCCGCCCCGCACCGCGCCGCTCGCGGTCCGCGGAGTCGGCGAACCAGTCGAGCCAGCGGGCCGCCTGCTCCTCGCGATGGTGCGGGAGCATCGCGGCCCAGTGCGGGCTGGGCTCCCACTGCCACTCGTTCTGCTTGCGGGCCCGGTCGACGGTGGGCTCGGTGCCGTCCAGCAGCGCCCAGAACTCCGCCTCCAGGCGCTCGCCGGCCGGGCCGACGGGTCCGCCCCCGCTGCCGGTCTGGGTGACCGCCACCCGCTTCACCGTCTCCCACCAGCGGTCCCAGTAGCGTTGCCCGGTCCGGGCCTCCGGGCCGGGCGCGAAGACCACCCGCGCCGAGGGCTGCGCCGGCAGGCCGCCCTCACGCAGCCACCGGGCCGCCCAGCGGCCGGCGGGCGAGGTCAGCCTGTCGGCAGCCGCCCGGACGGCCGCGTCGGTCGTCGGGGCCACCCGCAGCAGGGCGGCGCTCAGGTCGGCCTTCCCGACCGCGACGCCGGCCGCCTCGTGGACGGCCAGGCGCTCCACCAGCACCTCGGCCGCGACCGCACCGGTCGCATCGGTCGGGGTGGCGAGGAGCAGCGGCGGAAGGTCGGTGGTGACCCGCTCGGCCGCCTCGGCGAGCCGGGCGGCGATCGCCTCGCCGTACACCGTGTTGTGCGGGCCGCGCAGCGGGTGGCGGCCCTTGTCCTTGAAGACGGAGCCGCGCCGGTGGGGGTCGACCAGACCGGCCACGGCCGCCGCGACGTACAGCACCTCGCCGGGACCGCAGTCGCTCCACCGGCTGCCCTCGCGCCACGGGTTCACCCGTAGCACCGGCTCCAGCGCCGCAGTCAGCGCCGCCCGGTCCAGGTGGGCGTGCCGGACCAGGCCGTCCAGCACCCGTTCGAAGACGGCGACGTCCGGCCGGCCCGAGGCCAGCAGCACGGCCAGCTCCTCGGCCACCTCGGCCGGGGTGGCGAGCGGGTCCCCGAGCGGGGCGGGCACCGGGACCGGCGGGAGCAGTTCGCTCCACGCGGTGTCGTCGTCCTCGCCGCTGCCCACCGGCGCGCCGAACAGCTCACCGGCGCGGGCGTGGTGGGCGGGGTTGAGGGCCTCGGCGGCGAGCCGCAGCTCGGGCAGGACGGCCTCGCCTGCCGCCTTGAGCCGGCGGGCCACCACGTTGAGCGCGCGCTCCTGGATCACCGTGTCGGGGTGGCCGAAGGCCTCGGCGGCGGCCAGCACCACCGGGCCGGAGCGTTCGGGCGAGCGCCGGGCGGCCTGCTCCAGCCAGGCCAGCTGGGCGCGGACCAGCTTCTTCTCGCTGCGGAACAGCACCACCGACGAGGCCTCGACGAGCACCTCCGGTCCGACCAGGCCGGCCTCGTCCAGCCCGGTGAGCACCTGCTGGGCGTGGCCGGCCACCGTCGAGAGTCCGTCCAGCACCGCGACCAGGTCGCGGACCCGGGAGGCGTACTCCTCCGTCGTGGGCGCGAGGGCGACCAGCACGGCGAGGAAGGCCTTCTGGTCGGCCGGCCGGCCACCGCGGACCAGTCGGGCCACGCAGAGGTCGACCAGCTCGGCGCGGTCGAAGTGCGGGCCGCCCGCCAGCCCCGCGACCGCCTCCGGCCAGGAGTCCCCCGGCCGGTTGCTGTACCGGGAGTCGAACGGCCAGGCGACGTCGTCGAGCTCGAACACCCGCGGCAGCAGCACCGGTGTGAAGGTGTCCGCCCGCAGCCGCTCCAGCAGCGTGTCGGTGGTGCCCCGCGGGCCGGACTCGGCGCCCGCGGCCGAGCGCACCCACTCGGCGACGAAGTCGTCGGAGGCCGGCACCCGGCAGCCCGTCCGCCGGACAACCCGCTCGATCAGCGGGAAGAGGTCCCAGCTCCAGCCGGATCCGCGCTTGGCGGCGAGCCGGCCGACCACCTCGATCTGCCACTCCTCCGGCTGGGCCTCGACCACCGCGCCGAGCGCCGGGTGGCGGGCCCAGGACCGGCCGGTGAAGTCGCGTCCGCCGATCCAGGTGGCGGCGCCCGCCGCACCGACGTGGCAGCCGGCTCCGGCGACCAGCAGCGCGCCCATCCGCTGGTTGGCCGCCTTGGACCAGTCGCTGCGGGCCTCCTTGCGCATCTCCTTGAGCACCGGGACGCAGGACCGCCGCTCGGCCGGGCCGAGCGCGGCGACCAGCCCCGGCACCTGCGGGACCCGCCCCTCGCGGACCGCCGTCAGCAGCGCGTCGACCGCGGCCGACGCGCCGCCCGTGACGCCTGCGGCGCCCGTCCCGTCCGTCGCCCGCACCGCGCTCATCGTGTCCGTCCCGCTCATCGCGCCCCCTCCCGAAGGATCCCGTCGTGACCGGCCCCGCCGACGGCCGTCCCGCTCTCCACGGCCCCGCTCCCCGCGGCTCCGCCCTCCACCGCGCCGCTCTCCGGCGCGCCGCCCCGGAGGGCCGCCTCCCGAACCATCCCGACCGCCAGGACGTGCTTGCACGGCCCGCGCCCGCCGCGGTACTTGGCCCACCAGAGGCAGGTGCAGCCGAGCGCGCCCGCCGCGTCCGTCCGCACCCGCTGGACGTGGTCGTCCACCGTCACGGTGGCGAGCGCGCCGCTCTCCTGGCGGACCGCCCCCGCCGCCACCAGGGCGCGCGCGGCCCGCAGCCGCGGGTTCCGGTCCTCGGCCCGCCCCGCGTCGTACGGCAGCTGGCGGTGGAAGTAGGCGGCCTCGGCGGCGTCGTAGCCGATCTGCCCGCCGGTGCCGAGCCGGGTGAGCGCCGCCCGCACCCGGGCCGGGGTGAGCCCGGACTGCTCGGCCAGGTCGGCGACCTCGATCCGCGGCTCCCAGGCGAGCAGCGCCGCGACCAGGTCGGCGTCCGGCTCGGCCGTGTCGGTGGCCAGCGCGCCGAGCACCCCGCCCTCGCCGGAGAAGCCCCGGGAGGCGTCGGGTGAGAGGGTGAGCGTCAGGCGCATCCCGGGCAGCACCACCTCCCAGGCGGAGGCCGCCGGGCCGTCACCCGCGACCGGGCCGTACACCCGCAGCGCCAGCGCGTGCCGAAGCACCCGCTGGAGCGCGGCCAGCCGCTCGGGGCCGGGCAGGCAGACCGCACCGGGCACCGGCCGGGTGGTCGGGCGCAGCGTCCGGCCGGCCGCGACCACCCAGAGGGCGGTCCGGGCACCGGCCCGGCCGCCGCCGCGCGGCAGCGACCGCAGGAAGCGGACCGCCTCGGCCGCGGGCAGCTCGGCCCGCAGGTCGAACCCCGCCGCGGTGACCTGCGTCTCGGCGAAGCCGCGCAGCCAGCGCTCCGGCAGCGGGACCTTCTTCTCGACGACCGGCCCGTCGAAGGTGGTGACCTCCAGGGCGTCCGGTCCGACGGCGAGGTGCAGCGGCTCGGCCCGACCGATCCGGGAGAGTGCCTCGCGCAGCGGGTTGTTGACGTCGACGTTGGTGGTGCCGTGACCGATCTCGTCGCCGTCCAGGCCGGCGGCGAGCACGTCGAGGCGGGCGTAGACGCCGCAGCAGCCGGAGAAGGACTCGAACCGGAGCCGGTCGCCGTTGGCGGTGACCACCGGGTCGAGCGAGGCGCGCAGCTGGGGCTGGTAGTAGCGGGCGGCGGCGACGTCGGCGACCGCGAGCAGCGCGGCGGCGGCCGGCGCGGGCTCGGCCAGGAAGCCCGCGAAGAAGCGGGGGTGGGCGGCCGCCCCGAGCGGGGTGGCGCCGCCGGAGGTCTCCAGGGCGAGGCGCCGGCCGGCCGCGCCGTCGAGGACGGCGGACGGGCGCAGATAGGCGTACGCGTGTGCGGATTGCGACATGCCGAACACGTTAGGTCAGGGCACTGACAGTCGGGCTCCGGCGCCCTCCTCCACCCGTCCCGAGCGGTCCCGACTGGAACAGGTTCTACCCGCGAGGTTCCCCCGAAAGGGTTACCCAGGTCACAACGGTCGGCGGGCGGCTTCTGTCACTATGGGCCCGTGACCGAGCTGACCGAACAGGAGAGACGGGCGACCGACACCGTCGGCCCGTTCGCCGAGCTGCTGCTGATCGAGCGGCTCGACGAGAACACGTTCCGCGGCCACTGCCACGCCGGAGCGCCGATGCGCGCGTTCGGCGGCCAGGTCGCCGCACAGGCCCTGGTGGCGGCCGGGCGGACGGTCGGGACCGACCGCGCGGTGCACTCGCTGCACGGCTACTTCCTGGTGGCCGGGGACCCGGCCCACCCGATCGACTACCGGGTCGACCAGGTGCGCCAGGGCTCCTCGTACGCCACCCGCCGGGTGACGGCGATGCAGAAGGGCGAGGCGGTCTTCACCCTCTCCGCGTCCTTCAAACGCCCCGAGCGGGCCACCGACCGGCACCGGGAGATCCCGTCCATGCCGGGCCCCGAGGAGTTGCCGGACGTCTTCTCCTCCTGGGACGAGGAGGCCCGCGCGGCGCTCGCCCGCAGCGGCTTCGGCGCCCTGGAGCTGCGGTTCGTCCCGCCGGACGCCCCGGGCGTGCCGCCCGCCGTCCCGGGCATGCCGCAGCAGTTCGTCTGGCTGCGCACCGGTTCCCCGCTGCCCGCCGACGACCCGCTGCTGCACGTCTGCGCGCTCACCTACCTCTCGGACCTCACGCTGGCCTCGACGGCCGGGCTGCACCTCCAGCCCAACTTCTTCCAGCGCACCGAGCCGCCCCGGCTGCTGATGGCCTCGCTGGACCACGCGATGTGGTTCCACCGGCCGTTCCGGGCCGACGAGTGGCTGCTGTTCGCCCAGCGGAGCCCGTCCTCCTCGGACGGCCGGGGGCTGTCCCTGGGCGAGTTCTACGACCGGGAGGGACGGCTGGTCGCGTCCGCCGTGCAGGAGGCGCTGATCCGCGAACGCCTGGTCGCACCGCGCTGACCACGGCCCGGAGCCGACGGCGGGGCGGTCACCGGGGCGGGGCCGGCCCGCGGGCCGGCCCCGGTGACCGGGGGGAGAACGGCGGGCGGCCTGTCGGCGTCATATTCCTGAGCGGCCACGGCCCGTATCATGGTGCGGGTGACCAAGGTTGACCTGTCACCACGGCCGGTGGAGGCGATGTCTCCGCGTCAACTCGAACGCCGCGAGAGTCTGATCGCGGCAGCGCTCGCCCTGGTGAACGAGATCGGCGTCGAGCGGCTGCAGATGAAGCAGGTCTGCGAGCGGTCCGGAGTCGCCCTGGGGACGGCGTACCGCTACTTCTCCTCCAAGGACCACCTGCTGGCGGCCGCCATCGCCGAGTGGCACCGCCTGCTGCTGGCCGACCTGGTGGCGGAGCTCCGCGGACCGCGCGCCGGCCTGGGCGCCACCGACCGGGTGGTGCGGTTCGTCCGCGGCGGCATGCGGGCCTACCAGCGCCAGCCCGAACTGGCCCGGCTCCGGGTGGCCGTCGCCGCCTCCACCGACCCCTTCGCCAGCGAGGCCCTGCAGGGCATGGCCCGGGCCGACAGTGCCGCGCTCCAGGCGGTGATGGCCGAGGTCCCGGCCGCCACGAGCGACCTGGTGCGGCACATCGTCGGCCACGCCTGGCAGGGCGAGCTGACGGCCTGGGTGACCGGCCGCACCACGCTCGGCGACGCCCGGCGGCGGCTGGAGGACGTGGTGCGGCTGGTGCTGGCCCCGTACGAGACGCCCTACCCGGCCCCGTACGAGGTCCCGTCCAGCGCCTGAGCCCGGTGGGGGCGGCTGCGGCGGACCCCGGGCGGAGTCAGGCCGCCGTCACCGGGTGGACCACCACCGCGTCGAAGAGGTAGCCCTCGCGGTTGAACACCGCCACCTCGGGCTGGGTGTTGCCGCGGCGGTCGGTCGCCCGGGCCCGCAGCTCGTACGGGCCGGGCCGCTCCGGACGCCAGTCGATGCTCCAGCGCGTCCAGTTGTCGGCGCGGGGCTCGTCGAGCAGTTCGGCCCGGTGCCACCGCAGGCCGCCGTCGGTGGACACCTCGACCGTACGGACCGCCGCCGCACCCGACCAGGACCGGCCGTACAGGCGGTGCCGGCGACCGGCGGCCAGCACCGCCCCGCGGGCCAGCTCGAAGGCGCTCTTGACGACCTGGGTGGTGAGCGGGGCGCTGCCGCCGGCCGGGTGGTCGGGGCCGAAGAGGCGGTAGAAGTCGGTGTTCCAGGGCGAGTAGAGCGGGTGGTCGGCCACCTCGACCGTGCCGACCCACTTGATCGACGCGATCCCGATCCAGCCCGGCACCACCAGCCGGACGGGCGCGCCGTGGTCGGGCGTCAGCGGCTCGCCGTTCATCTCGTAGGCGAGCAGTACGTCGTCCAGCGCCTTCGCCACCGGCAGCGGGCGGCGGACCCGGCCGAGGCTGACGCCGCCGGACACGAACTCCGCGTCGAGGCCGCTGGGCAGCACGTCCACCGCACGACGGCTGATCCCGGCCCGGCGGAGCACGTCCGCCAGCCGGACCCCGCGCCAGCGGGCCGAGCCGATGCCGCCGAGCGTCCACTGGGTGCCGGTCACCGTCTGGTGCTGCTGGCCGGCGTAGAAGCTGCGGCCGTTGCCGGCGCACTCGACCAGGGCGCTGATCGAGTGCGCGGGGAGGTCGTGCAGGTCGTCGAGGGAGAACTCGACCGGCCGGTCGGCGGTGGGTGCGCCGCGCAGGCCGCTGCCGAAGAGCCGCAGCCGCCAGCTGTCGGCGTCGATCAGCGGCGTGCTGGTGTGGTTGCGGACGAAGAACCGCTCCACCGGGATGTGACGGCCGACCGGGCCGCCGTCCGCGCTCCCGCGCAGCGCGTCGAACCGCATCTCGGCGTTGGTGCCGCGCGGGACGAACCACTCGGCGGGCAGCGGCTTGAGGATCCCTGGCACCGGCCCGGCGGTGGGAGCGGCGGCGGCGAGGCCGGCGGACGGCGGCGCGACGGGCTCGGCGCCGCCCGCGGACCGCGGCGCCGCGAGCGCGTCCGGCGGGGC
>NZ_JBEXNT010000057.1:0-54719 GCF_040611255.1 Kitasatospora sp. NPDC002965
CGGTTACATTCCGAACCCGGAAGCTAAGCCTCACAGCGCCGATGGTACTGCAGGGGGGACCCTGTGGGAGAGTAGGACGCCGCCGAACAATCATTGTGAAGAACCCCCGTCCGGGATACGGACGGGGGTTCTTTGCGTTTCCGGGGTAATTCCGTGCCGGTCCCGATCGGGACAGGCGGCCCGGGATCTACAGCGCGAGCTTGAAGCCGAGGTGCGAAGCCACGAAGCCGAGCCTCTCGTAGAAGCGGTGCGCGTCGGTGCGGGTGGCGTCCGACGTGAGCTGGACGAGCTCGGCGCCGAGTTCACGGGAGCGGTCGATCGCCCAGTGGATCAGCTCGGTGCCGAGGCCCGAGCCGCGTTCGTCGGCGTGGATGCGGACGGCCTCGACGATGGTGCGGGTCGAGCCCTTCCGGGAGAGACCGGGGACGACGGTCAACTGGAGGGTGCCGACGGTCCGGCCGGCGCGTTCGGCGACCACGAGGAGCTGGTGCGGGTCGGCGTCGATGCGGGCGAACGCGGCTCGGTACGGGGTGAGGTCGTCGGGGCTCTCGCGGGTGGCGCCCAGGGGGTCGTCGGCGAGCATCGCGACGATCGCGGCCAGGTCGTCGGCGGTCGCGCGGCGGATCGTCAGGTCGGTCGAGAGGTCGGTCGAGAGGGCGTTCATGATCACAGCCTAGGCGGCGCCCTGGAGGGCTCGTCCGCCCGGCCGTCACCCTGACGGCGCGCCTTCACCCCGCAGGCCCGTGAGTGGCCCGGGGAAGGCCCTCCGACGCCCTCGCAGGCGCCCCGTGCGACCGACCCCGGGCCGTCCGGTCCGTGGGGCGGCCCTGGTGACCGGCCGTCACCCGCCGGGCGGCACGCTGGTGATGACGGCGAGTGCGGCGCCGTGGGGGTCGGTGAGCCGGCCGAGCCGGCCGACGCCGTGCACGTCCGTGGCGGGTGTCCGGACGGTCGCGCCGAGCCGTTCGGCGGTGGCGAGGCAGGCGTCGACGTCGGGGACCTCGACGTAGGGGAGCCAGTGCGAGGAGGTGCCGGCGGCGGTCTGGCGGGGGTCGAGCTGGACGATGCCGCCGTGGGCGTCGTCGAGGCCGCCGTCCGGCGGGGTGAGGACGGTGTAGAGGGTCTCGCCGATCGGGACGTCCCGCTCGTGCCAGGCGAAGACCGTCCGGTAGAAGGTCTTGGCGGCCTCGGCGTCGACGCTGTGGCACTCCGTCCAGCAGAGGCTGCCGGGCTCGGTGACGGTGTCCAGGCCGTGGACGTCGTGCGGCTGCCAGACGGCGAAGTCGGCGCCGGCGGGGTCCGTGTAGCCGGCCGTCCGGCCGCTGGTGAAGACGTCGAACGGGGGGAAGCGGATGCGGCCGCCGGCGGCCGCGACGAGGTCGGTGGTGCGGTCCGCGTCGAGGGTGCGGAAGTAGATCGTCCAGGTGGGGCGCGTGAGGGAGTCGGTGAACGGGCCGAGGGCGGCGACCGTCCGGCCGGCCAGCCGGAAGAGGCCGTAGTCGGCGGCCGGGCCCGCAGAGGCGAAGGTCCAGCCGAACAGGGCGGTGTAGAAGGCCGCCGAGGCGGGCGTGTCCGGGCTGGTCAGGTCGAGCCAGCTGGGGGAACCGGGACGGAAGGCGGTGGTGAGCACGGCGCACTGCTCCTCGGAACGCGGGCCCCCTCCGTGCCCCCAGCCTGGCACCCCGGTCCGGAGTGTCGCACCCGGGCGGTACGGTGCGTAGCGGAAGTGGACCCGGACGGTGAAGGGGAGCTCGGTGGCCAGGCAGACGCAGACCGGCACCGGAGAGGCGGCGGTGCCGCGCCAGCTCGCCCAGGTCGAGGGCGTGCTGGAGCGGGTCACGTACGCCAACGAGGACACCGGCTACACCGTGGCGCGGGTCGACACCGGCCGCGGGGCGAACGATCTGCTGACGGTGGTGGGCGCGCTGCTGGGCGCCCAGCCGGGTGAGTCGCTGCGGCTGCACGGACGCTGGGGGTCGCACCCGCAGTACGGGCGGCAGTTCGTGGTGGAGAACTACACGACGGTGCTGCCCGCCACGGTGCAGGGGATCCAGCGGTATCTGGGTTCGGGGCTGATCAAGGGGATCGGGCCGCGGTTCGCCGAGCGGATCGTGGAGCGGTTCGGGGTGGACACCCTGGACGTGATCGAGCACGAGCCGGGCCGCCTGATCGAGGTGCCGGGGCTCGGGCCGAAGCGGACGAAGAAGATCGCGGCCGCCTGGGAGGAGCAGAAGTCCATCAAGGAGGTGATGGTCTTCCTGCAAGGGGTCGGCGTCTCGACCTCGCTGGCCGTGCGGATCTACAAGCAGTACGGGGACGGCTCGATCGGGGTGGTGAAGAACGAGCCGTACCGGCTGGCGTCGGACGTCTGGGGCATCGGCTTCCTCACCGCGGACCGGATCGCCCAGGCGGTGGGGATCCCGCACGACAGCCCGGAGCGGGTGAAGGCGGGGCTGCAGTACGCCCTGTCGCAGAGCAGCGACCAGGGGCACTGCTACCTGCCGGAGGAACGGCTGATCGCGGACGGGGTGAAGCTGCTCCAGGTCGACGTCGGGCTGGTGATCGACTGCCTGGCGGAACTGGTGGCCGCCGAGGGGGTGGTGCGCGAGCAGGTGCCGGGCGAGGGGGGCGAGCCGATCACGGCGGTCTACCTGGTGCCGTTCCACCGGGCGGAGATCTCGCTGGCCAACCAGCTGCTGCGGCTACTGCGGTCGGACACGGACCGGATGCCGTGGTTCGGTTCGGTGGACTGGCCGGCGGCGCTCGGCTGGCTGGCACAGCGGACGGGGGTCGAACTGGCGCCCGAGCAGGAGCAGTCGGTGCGGCTGGCGCTGACCGAGAAGGTCGCGGTGCTGACGGGCGGTCCGGGCTGCGGCAAGTCGTTCACGGTGAAGTCGATCGTGACGCTGGCGCTGGCGAAGCGGGCCAAGGTGGTCCTGGCGGCGCCGACGGGCCGGGCGGCGAAGCGGCTGGCGGAGCTGACCGGGGTGGAGGCGTCGACGGTGCACCGGCTGCTGGAGCTGAGGCCGGGCGGGGACGCCGCGTACGACCGGGACCGCCCGCTGGACGCCGACCTGGTGGTGGTGGACGAGGCGTCGATGCTGGACCTGATCCTGGCGAACAAGCTGGTCAAGGCGGTGGCGCCGGGGGCGCACCTGCTCTTCGTGGGGGACGTCGACCAGCTGCCCTCGGTGGGGGCCGGCGAGGTGCTGCGGGACCTGCTGGCGGAGGGCGGCCCGATCCCCTCGGTGCGGCTGACCAGGATCTTCCGGCAGGCGCAGCAGTCGGGGGTGGTGACCAACGCGCACCGGATCAACGAGGGCCTGCCGCCGCTGACCGAGGGCCTGCCCGACTTCTTCCTGTTCGCGGAGGACGACGCCGAGCTGGCGGCGGGTCTGACGGTGGACGTGGTGGCGCGGCGGATCCCGCAGCGGTTCGGTTACGACGCCCGGCGGGACGTCCAGGTGCTGGCGCCGATGCACCGGGGTCCGGCGGGGGCGGGGAACCTCAACACGCTGCTCCAGGCGGCGGTGACGCCGGCCCGGGAGGGGCTGGCGGAGCGGCGGTTCGGCGGTCGGACGTTCCGGGTGGGGGACAAGGTCACGCAGATCCGCAACAACTACGACAAGGGGCGGAACGGGGTCTTCAACGGCACAGTGGGAGTGGTGACCTCGCTCAGCGTGGACGACCAGCGGTTGACGGTCCTCACCGACGAGGACGAGGAGGTGCCGTACGACTTCGACGAGTTGGACGAGCTCGCGCACGCGTACGCGGTGACGATCCACCGGTCGCAGGGGAGCGAGTACCCGGTGGTGGTGATTCCGGTCACCACGTCCGCCTGGACGATGCTCCAGCGGAATCTGCTCTACACCGCCGTGACCAGGGCACGGAAACTCGTTGTGCTGGTCGGGTCACGGAAGGCGATCGGACAGGCCGTCCGCAGTGTCAGTGCAGGTAGGAGGCATGCGGCGCTGGACCACAGGCTTGCGGCTGGATGATTCTCCAAGGGATGGTTGCCTCTATTGTTCTCTTGACGTGAAGAGATTTACGGCAGAGCCTGGGGTGGTGCCGATCTTGTCCGGTTCGTACCGGCGGCGGCGGCAGGTTTTGTAGGGGCGGGCCCTTTCGGGCCACCCCGGGTGCGCGGCTGTCCTCCGGATGGGGGATGGTAGAGGCAGTCAGGGCACCTTGGAAGAGGATTCATTTCGTCGGTGAGGAAGACGTGAGCGACAACTCGGTAGTACTGCGGTACCAGGACGGCGAGTACGAGTACCCCGTCGTCGAGAGCACTGCGGGCAACGCCGGCTTCGACATCTCGAAGCTGCTCCCGCAGACCGGCCTGGTCACCCTGGACAACGGTTTCGGCAACACCGCCGCCTACAAGTCCGCGATCACCTTCGTGGACGGCGACAACGGTATCCTGCGGTACCGCGGTTACCCGATCGAGCAGCTCGCCGCCAAGGGCGACTTCATCGAGACCGCCTACCTGCTGATCAACGGCGAGCTGCCGAACGCCGACCAGCTGGCGGAGTTCAACCGCGAGATCACCCAGCACACCCTGCTGCACGAGGACGTCAAGCGCTTCTTCCAGGGCTTCCCGCGGGACGCCCACCCGATGGCGATGCTGTCCTCGGTGGTGGGCGCGCTGTCCACCTTCTACCAGGACAGCCACAACCCGTTCGACGCGGCCCAGCGCCACCTGTCGACGGTCCGCCTGCTGGCGAAGCTGCCGACCATCGCGGCCTACGCGTACAAGAAGTCGGTCGGCCAGCCGTTCGTCTACCCGCGCAACGACCTGAGCTACGTCGAGAACTTCCTGCGGATGATGTTCGCCGTCCCCGCCGAGGACTACGAGCTCAACCCGGTCATCGTCAACGCGCTGGACAAGCTGCTGATCCTGCACGCGGACCACGAGCAGAACTGCTCGACCTCCACCGTCCGCCTGGTGGGCTCCAGCCACGCGAACCAGTTCGCGTCCATCTCGGCCGGCATCTCGGCGCTCTGGGGCCCGCTGCACGGTGGCGCCAACCAGGCCGTGCTGGAGATGCTGGAGAGCATCCAGCAGGACGGCGGCGACGTCGACGCCTTCATCACGAAGGTCAAGAACCGCGAGGCCGGCGTCAAGCTGATGGGCTTCGGCCACCGGGTGTACAAGGCCTTCGACCCGCGCGCCGCGCAGGTCAAGCTGCTCGCCCACGAGGTGCTCGGCCAGCTCGGCAAGTCCGACGAGCTGCTCGACATCGCGCTCAAGCTGGAGGAGCACGCGCTCAAGGACGACTTCTTCGTCTCGCGCAAGCTCTACCCGAACGTGGACTTCTACACCGGCCTGATCTACCGCGCGATGGGCTTCCCGACCAGCATGTTCACCGTGCTGTTCGCGCTGGGCCGGCTGCCGGGCTGGATCGCCCACTGGCACGAGATGATCAACGACCCGACCAGCCGGATCGGCCGTCCGCGCCAGATCTACACCGGCGTGGAGATCCGCGACTACGTCGAGCTCGACGCCCGCTGACGCACGTCCCGACGCCGATGCGCACGCCCTGACACCGGTGCCACGAGGGCCCGGCCGCTTTCCGCGGCCGGGCCCTCGTGCGTGCCCCCGCGGCGCGCCGGAGCGGGCGCGGGGGCGTCGAACGTACAGCGCACGACTCCGGGGCGGTTCGTCGTCAGGGACGGCCGCTCAAAGCGTCCCTGGCCCCGTCACACCCCGGCGTCGTGCGCGAAGGCCGCCGAAGTCGGCGACCGACCCGGGGCCCGCCGGAGCCCCGTCGGCGGCAGCGGTGGCCGCGCGGTGACGTGATGCCGTTCGCCACGTCTCCGCCCACCGGAAAAACTGCCGCACTACCAACCTAAGACGTATCAGGGTGTGAGAAGTTACGCCCGGGGGGTGTGAGCTGCCTCTCGCCACGCTCCGTGTGCGCGTGGTGCCCGGCCCATACCACACGTTTCGGCGGAGGTGACGTCACCCTCCCCGCAGTCACGGCAACCTAGCGTGATAGGAATCGTGGCATTCCGGTACGGACCGCCCCGCACCTCGCAGCGTGGCGGCGGAGCTGGGGAGGGAGTGCGCAGATGACCAGGAACGTCGTTGTCACCGGCGGTGGCACGGGAATCGGGTACGAGGTGGCGCGGCGGTTCGCCGAGGCCGGCGAACAGGTCGTGATCGTCGGTCGCCGGCGTGCGGTGCTGGAGCAGGCCGCCGCCGCCCTCGGGCCGAACGTCACCCCGCTGGTCTGCGACCTCGCCGACCCGGACGCCGTCGAGGCCGCGCTCGCCGAACTGCCGGAGCGCGTCGACGTGCTGGTGAACAACGCCGGCAGCCGGGAGACCGTGATCGGGGCCGGTCCGCACGCCCTGCTGGCCCGCTGGCGCGGCGACTTCGAGCGCAACGTGCTGACCGTGGTGCTGCTCACCGAGTCGATCCGGGACCGGCTCACGCCGGGTTCCGGCCGGGTGGTCACCATCAGTTCGATCGCGGCCCTGCGCGGCGCCGGCTCGTACGGGGCGGCCAAGGCCTCGCTGCACGCCTGGAACAACTTCCTGGCCGCCCAGATCGGCACCTCGGGCATCACCGCCAACATCGTCGCCCCGGGGACGGTCGCGGGCACCGAGTTCTTCGGCCCGCGGCTGGACGACGCGGAGGTCTCGCGGCGGGCGGCCCGGACGCTGCTCGGGCGGATCGGGGAGACCGGCGAGGTCGCGGCGGCGGTCCACTTCCTGGCCTCGGAGGAGGCCGGGTTCATCACCGGCGAGATCCTGCACTGCAACGGCGGCGAGTTGCTCGGCCGCTGAGCGCGGGCGCGCCGCCGGGCGCGGGTGAGCTGCTCGGCCGTTCGCGGCCGGGGGCCCGCACCGCCTCGTGGTGCGGGCCCCCGGCGTCGGCGGGTCGGCCGGTGCTCAGGCCGCCTCGAAGCGGCGCAGCCGGAGGCTGTTGGTGACCACGAAGACCGAGGAGAAGGCCATCGTGGCGCCGGCGATCATCGGGTTGAGCAGGCCGGCGGCGGCCAGCGGGATCGCGGCCACGTTGTAGCCGAAGGCCCAGAACAGGTTGCCCTTGATGGTGGCCAGGGTCCGGCGGGAGAGCCGGATCGCGTCGGCGGCCGAGCGCAGGTCGCCGCGGACCAGGGTGAGGTCGCTCGCCTCGATGGCGGCGTCGGTGCCGGTGCCCATGGCGAGGCCGAGGTCGGCCTGGGCGAGCGCGGCGGCGTCGTTGACCCCGTCGCCGACCATGGCGACGACCCGTCCCTCGGCCTGGAGGCCCCGTACGGTGGCCACCTTGTCCTCGGGCAGGACCTCGGCGATCACGTCCTCGGCGGCGATGCCGACCTCGGCGGCGACGGCCTCCGCGACGGCCCGGTTGTCCCCGGTGAGCAGGACGGGCCGCAGACCGAGCGCCCGCAGGTGCGCGACGGCCTCGGCGCTGGTCGGCCGCACCGCGTCGGCGACCTCCAGGACGGCCCGGGCCGCGCCGTCCCAGCCGACCGCGACGGTGGTCCGGCCGGCCGCTTCGGCGGCGCGTTTGGCCTCGGCGAGCGCCGCGGGCAGGGGGAGGGCGCGCTCGACCAGCAGCGCCTCCCGGCCGGCCACCACCGTGTGGCCCTCGACGACGCCCTGCACGCCGAGTCCGGGCAGCGACCGGAAGTCCTCGACGGCGGGCAGCGGGCCCACCTTCTCGGCGGCGGCCGCGGCGACGGCCGCCGCGACGGGGTGCTCGGAGGCGTGCTCCAGCGCACCGGCCAGCCGCAGGACCTCGGTCTCGGTGACGCCCTCCGCGGTGCGGACGGCGAGCAGGGTCATGCTGCCGGTGGTGACGGTGCCGGTCTTGTCGAGGACGACGGTGTCCACCTTGCGGGTGGTCTCCAGCACCTCCGGGCCCTTGATCAGGATGCCGAGCTGGGCGCCGCGTCCGGTGCCGACCATCAGCGCGGTCGGGGTGGCCAGGCCGAGGGCGCACGGGCAGGCGATGATCAGCACGGCGACCGCGGCGGTGAACGCCTCGGTCGGGCTGTCGGCGGCCAGGAGCCGGCCGACCAGGGTGCCCAGCGCGATCAGGATGACCACGGGGACGAAGACGGCGGAGATCCGGTCGGCGAGGCGCTGGGCGGCGGCCTTGCCGTTCTGCGCGTCCTCGACCAGCCGGGCCATCCGGGCGAGCCGGGTGTCGGCGCCGACCCGGGTGGCCTCGATCACCAGCCGGCCGCCCGCGTTGACGGTGGCGCCGGTGACGGCGTCGCCCACCGCGACCTCGACCGGAACCGACTCGCCGGTCAGCATCGAGGCGTCCACGGCGGAGGCGCCCTCGACCACCACCCCGTCGGTGGCGATCTTCTCGCCGGGGCGGACCACGAACCGCATGCCGACGGCGAGCTGCGTCACCGGCAGGCGGACCTCGCGGCCCGACTGGAGGACGGTCACGTCCTTGGCGCCGAGGTCCAGCAGCGCGTGCAGGGCGGCTCCGGCGCGGCGCTTGGAGCGGGCCTCCAGGTAGCGGCCGAACAGGATCAGCACGGTGACGGCGGCGGCCGTCTCCAGGTAGAGCATGGAGGAGGCGTCGGCGTCGCCGACCGAGAACGAGAACTCGTGCCGCATCCCGGCCATGCCCGCGTCGCCCCAGAACAGGGCCCAGAACGACCAGCCGAAGGCGGCCAGGGTGCCGAGCGAGACCAGGGTGTCCATGCTCGCCGCGCCGTGCTTGAGGTTCGTCCAGGCGGCGCGGTGGAACGGCAGTCCGCCGTACACCACCACCGGGCCGGTGAGGGCGAACGCCAGCCACTGCCAGTTGGTGAACTGGAGCGACGGGATCATCGACAGCATGGCCACCGGCACGGTGAGCACGGCGCTGATCAGCAGCCGGTCGAGCAGTGGATCGGCCGGGGGCGGTGCGCCCGCCGCGGACGCCCCGGTCCCGGTGGTCGGGGTGGCGGGGGCGGCCACCGGCGGCGGGGGGAGCTCGGCGGTGTAGCCCGTGTTCTCGACGGTGGCGATGAGGTCGGCCACGGTCACTCCGGGCGCGTAGTCGACCCGCGCCTTCTCGGTGGCGTAGTTGACGGTGGCCTCGACGCCGTCCATCCGGTTGAGCTTCTTCTCGATCCGGGCCGCGCAGGCGGCGCAGGTCATGCCGCCGATCGACAGTTCGACGCGCTCCCGGACGTCTGCCGGGCCGTCCTGGCCGGCTATGGCGGTGGCCGCGTCCGGGGAGGTGGAGCCCGAGGTGGAGGTGCTCATGTGCTGATCAGCTCCTTGGGGAGGGGCGCGGCGGGGGAGCGGGGGTCGCCCGGCCCCGCCGCGCGGCGGGGGCTCAGACGGACCGGCCGACCAGTTCGTAGCCGGCCTCGTCGACGGCGGCGCGTACCAGCTCGTCGTCCAGCGGGGAGGCCGCGGAGACGGTGACCGTGCCGGCCTTGGCGTCGGCGGACACGTCGGTCACGCCGGCCAGGGTCGAGAGCTCCTTGCTGACCGAATTCTCACAGTGGCCGCAGCTCATGCCGGTCACGGAGTAGGTGATGGTGCTGGACATTCGGGGCCTCCGAAAGGTTCGCTACGGCCGCGAGCGTACGCCCGGGTCCTGCTTCTGATGACACCATACCCACAGGGGGTATTCCGTAGGGATACGGATAATGTGGTGTGGATCGCATTCGGGATCTTCCCGGAGTGCGGTCCGAGAGCAGAGCGTAGGCGTCCGGGCACGCTGTGCCCGAATCCGCGCCGTGACGTGGGCGGATTCGAGCGCCGTGGGCCCGGGTGTTCGAACCGTGGCGTCGTCGGGGCGTCGCCGGCGTGCGCGGCCGTGGCCGGCCCGTCGGGTCAGCCCCTGGTCGGGGCGGCCGGGTACTGGGCGGGGATCGGGTTGGGTCGCTCGCTGCGGACCAGCAGCCGCAGCCAGAGCAGCCCGCCGAGCGAGACCGCGACCAGGCCGGCGGTGTCGTAGAGGGTGTAGAGGTGGGCCTGCTCGCCGGTCGGGGCGGGGATGTAGCCGAGGTCGAACAGGGCGCGCTGCCAGTCGGCTGCGGTGGTCTTCGCGACCAGCCAGACCGCGATGCCGCTCATCGAGTCCCAGAGCGCGTGCAGCAGTGCGACGCCCAGGTAGGTGAGCGCGACGGGGGTGGTGAAGCGGAAGCGCCCGGCGCGCCGCTCGCGGAAGAGCACCCCGCCGAGGATCGCGGTCCAGAGGATGTGGCCGACGGGCGCCAGGACGCCGCGCAGGATCTCCGTCTCCACCAGGTTCCTGAGGGAGAGTCCCTGGATGCTGAGCACCGCGTTGAACGCGTAGCCGGCGCTCTCGAAGGCGGCGAAGCCGGCGCCGACGGTGGCGCCCAGGACCAGGCCGTAGCGCAGGCCGCTGACCCGCAGCCGTCGGCTGACCATGATCAGGGCGCCGAGTTTGACCGCCTCCTCGATCAGGCCGACGCCGACGTACATCCAGACCGACGGGGAGAGCAGGTACGTCTCCAGGACGGAGGCGCCGAGCACGCCGATGACGCCGCCGATCCCGAAGCAGGCGAAGATCCGGTCGGCGCCGAGGTCGGCGGCGTACCGCTCGTACGCCCAGACCGTCACGGTGGCGGGGACGAGGAAGCTGCCGAGCAGGACGACGGTCGGCACCAGGTTGCTGTTGCCCGTGAGGAAGGTGACGGCGACGGTGGCGATCCAGAGCAGCGCTCCGACCAGGAAGATCCTGGGCCACTGGGCGGGGCGGGCCGCCGGGCGGGCGGGGGGTGCGGAGATGCGGGGGGTGTGGCGGTATCCGGACACCGGTGGAGGCCTCCCTTGCGTGAGCCGCTTTCGTCGCACTGTATGACAAATCGGACTCTTTGGTACGTTTTGGACGAGTGGGATGAGTGCGGTCGGGCTAGCCGGGGCCCGCCGGGCCGGGGTGCGCAGGTGGGGTTGTTGATCGTCCGTTATGTTCGATATGTGTCTCCGTACCGCCGAGCCCAGTCGCCCTCCGTCCCGACGGGCAGCGGGCTGTCCTGGGCCCGACGACGCGGCGTCCTGCTGGCGGTCGACCTCCAGGACATCCCGTTCTGGCGCCGCGCCTCGCCCGCGCTGATCGCGATCCTGCTGGTCGGGCTCACCGACCTGATCTCCGGCCGGGACCGCTACCTCGCCCCGCTGATGACGGTCGTGCCCAGCATCGCCGCCCTCACCCTGCGCCCGCTCGAACTGCTCGCCGTCTGCCTCCTCGGTCTGCTCGCCGTCTTCGGCCTCAGCCACTACGACGAGGTCGACACCCTCAACGACGCCCGCTTCCTCTGGGGCGCGATGATCAGCTACCTGCTCCTCACCCTCTTCTCCGCCCTGGTCGCCAAGATCCGCATGAACCGGGCGGCGGCGTTCGCGGCCGTCAGCTCCGTCGCCGAAGCCGCCCAGCGGGCGCTGCTCCGGCTGCCCGGCCCGGTCGTCGGACCGCTGCACCTCGCCGTCCGGTACGTCTCCGCCGCCGACGCCTCGGGGATCGGCGGTGATCTGTACTCGGTGCTGGAGACCCCGCACGGGACCCGGGTCGCCGTGGGCGACGTCCGGGGCAAGGGACTCGGGGCGGTGCAGACCGCCGCCGTCGTGCTCGGCGCCTTCCGCGAGGCCGCGTACGACGAGACCGGGCTGCGCGGCGTGGCGGCCCGGGTCGAGGCGAGCGTCGACCGGCACGTGCCGGACGGTGAGTTCACCACCGCGCTGTTCGCCGAGTTCCGCACGCCCGGGGTGGTGGAACTGCTCCAGTACGGTCACGTCCCGCCGATCCGGGTGGACGCGGACGGCGGGGCGCACGTCCTGGACGCGCCCGACCCGTGGGTGCCCCTCGGCCTCGGCCGGCTCGCCACCGGTGAGCCCGCCAGCTGGGGGCAGCCGTTCGGCACCGAGGACGTGCTGGTGCTCTGCAGCGACGGCGTGATCGAGGCCAGGCATCGCCGCAACGGCGAGTTCTACCCGCTGGCGGAGCGGGTCGGCCCGCTGGTCCGGGGCGCGGCCCGCTCCTCGGCGGAGCTGGAGGCGGCGGTCGGCCGGGTCTACGCCGACCTGCTGGAGCACACCGGCGGGGAGCTGCGGGACGACGCGCTGCTGCTCCTGATCACCCGGACGGACGGCGGGTAGGCCGGTCCTGCCGTCCGCCGTCCGCCGTCCGCCGTCCGCCGGCCGCCTGCCGCCTGCCGTCCGCCGCCCGTCGTTCGTCGCCGGCCGTCCTAGCCGGCGCGCGAGGCAGCCTCGGCCAGTGCCCGGAAGACCAGCGCGGTGGAAGTGGCGCCCGGGTCCTGGTGGCCGACGCTGCGCGGGCCCAGGTAGGAGGCGCGACCCTTGCGGGCCTGGAACGGCACGGTGCCCAGGGCTCCCCGCTCCGCCCCCTCGGCCGCCGCCGCGGCGGCCTCCGGCAGACCGGCGCCGCCGGCCACCGCGTCCCGGTAGGCGGCCAGCGCGGGCGTCCAGGCGTCGACGATGGTCTTGTCGCCGGGCTCGGCCTTGCCGAGGTCCCGCACCGCGCGCAGGCCGGCGGCCAGGGCCTCACCGAGCGCCGCCGCGTCGACCGGGCCTCCGCCGGGCCCGGGCAGCGCGGCCCCGACCGCCCGGAACGCCTTGCCGTACAACGGGCCGGAGGCGCCGCCGACCTTGGAGATCAGCGTGGTGCCGGTCCTGGTCAGCACCGCGCCGGGCCCGGCCGGCTCCAGGCCGTCCAGCGCGGGCAGCACGGCGGCGAAGCCACGCTGCAGATTGCTGCCGTGGTCGCCGTCACCGATCGCGGAGTCGAGCTCGGTGAGCCGACCCTGCTCCTCCTCGACCGAGGCCGCGATCGCGCGGATCCACGCCTCGGCGAGCGGGGTGTCGAATTCCATGCCGGTCATTCCTCCTCATTCCTTCCCCGGTGCCGCAGGTCAGGCGCGCTTCAGGGCCGGGGTGTCCACCGGGGCGTCCCACAGATCCAGCAGTTCCTCGTCGGCCTTGGTCAGGGTGACCGAGAATCCCGCCATGTCCAGGCTGGTCACGTAGTTGCCGACCAGGCTGCGCGCCACGGTGATGCCGTGCTCGGCCAGCCTGGCGACCACCTCGCCGAAGACGATGTACAGCTCCAGCAGCGGCGTCCCGCCCAGGCCGTTGACCAGGGCGATCACCTCGTCCCCGGCGGTCAGGTGGCGGTCGGCGAGGATCGTCTCCACCACCTCGGCGGCCAGCTCGCGGGCCGGGCGGAGCTTCTCCCGGCGGCGGCCCGGCTCGCCGTGGATGCCCACGCCGACCTCGATCTCGTCCTCCGGCAGGTCGAAACCGGGCTTGCCCGCCGCCGGGACGGTCGCCGCGGTCAGCGCGATCGCGAACGAGCGGGAGGCCGCGTTCACCCGGCCGCCCAGGGAGGCCACCTCGTCCAGCGTGGCACCGCGCTCGGCCAGCGCGCCGGCGATCTTCTCGACCAGCACCGTCGCGCCGGTGCCGCGGCGGCCGGCCGTCCAGGTCGAGTCCTCGACCGCGACGTCGTCGTCGACCAGCACGGTGCGGACCTCCAGGCCCTCCTCGGCGGCCAGCTCGGCGGCGAGCTCGAAGTTCATCACGTCGCCGGTGTAGTTCTTCACCACGAGGACCACGCCCGCGCCGGAGTCCACCGCCCGGGCGGCGGCCAGCACCTGGTCGGGGACGGGGGAGGTGAAGATCTCGCCCGGGCAGGCCGCGTCCAGCATGCCGGGGCCGACGAAACCGCCGTGCAGGGGTTCGTGGCCGGAGCCGCCGCCGGAGACCAGGGCGACCTTGGACGTGCCCGGCCGCGCGGCGCGGGTGATCACCCGGTTGGCCGCGTCCACCGTCAACTCCGGGTGCGCGGCCGCGAATCCGGCCAGCGCGTCCTCCAGGACGGTCTCCGCGGCGTTGATGAGCTTCTTCACGGTGTTGCGCTCCCCTCGGTAGACGGTGCTGACCCGACGCTACGCCAGACGGGTGGTGCGGGCACGGATTCCGACACGCGGGAACGGCCGGTCCGGCTCACCCGGGTGGAGCAGCGCCGTAGGGTCGGGCCATGAGCGACTACGTGGGCATCGTCCTGGTCTCGCACAGCGCGCGGCTGGCCGCCGGGCTGAAGGAACTGCTGGGGGAACTCGCCTCGGACGCGGTGCGGGTGGTGGTGGCGGCCGGCACCGAGACGGGCGGGCTCGGCACCAGCTACGACCTGATCGCCCGGGCCGTCGCCGAGGCGGACGCCGGGGCCGGTGTGGTGGTGCTGCCCGACCTCGGGAGCTCGGTGCTGACCGCCGTGACCGTGCTGGAGGACGACCCGCGACCCGGTGTCGTCCTGGTCGACGCGCCGTTCGTGGAGGGCGCGGTCTCCGCCGCGGTGACCGCCTCGACCGGCGCCGCGCTGTCCGAGGTCGTCGCGGCGGCCGAGGAGGCCCGCGGCTTCCACAAGCTCTGACGCCCGCCCCGGGCCCGGTCGCCCGGGTCGCCCTGCCCGCCCCGGGCTACTTCGCGTCGGCGTAGCACTCGACCACCGCGGTGGTGAGCGGGAACCGCACCGGCGTCTCCCCGAAGACCAGCCGCCGTGCCTCCTCCGCGGCCTCGCCGACGGCGGCGGCCACCTCGTCGGCCAGGTTGGCCGGGGTGTGCACCACCACCTCGTCGTGTTGGAAGAAGACCAGGTGCGGCCGGTCGCCCGGACCGGCGACCGGCAGGGCGTGGAGACGGCGGCGCAGCGCGGCCAGCAGGGCGAGGGCCCAGTCCGCGGCGCTGGCCTGGATGACGAAGTTGCGGGTGAACCGGCCCCGGGCGCGGGCCGAGCGCCCGCCGGCGTCGCCCGCCGTCTCGGGTGCCTCGGTCAGGTCGAGGAAGTCCGCCGAGGGCGGCGGGCAGGGCCGGCCCAGCCGGGAGGCGACCACGCCGCCGTCCTCGCCGGTGCGGGCGGCCGCCTCGACGTAGCCCATCGCGGCCGGGTAGCGGTGGTGCAGCGTGGTGAGCAGCGGGCCGATGTCGCCGCTGGTCTGGCCGTACATGGCGCCGAGCAGGCCCAGCTTGGCCTTTTCGCGGTCGCCCTGGAAGGCGTTGGCGGCGAGCGCCTCGTACAGGTCGCCGCCGGCCGCGGTGCGGGCCAGCCCGGCGTCCCGGGAGAGGGCGGCCAGGACGCGCGGCTCCAGCTGTGCGGCGTCGGCGACGACCAGCAGCCAGCCCGGGTCGGCGACCACGGCGCGGCGCAGGATGCGCGGGATCTGCAGCGCGCCGCCGCCCCGGCTCGCCCAGCGGCCGGAGACCACCCCGCCGACCACGTACTCGGGGCGGAACCGGCCGCCGCGCGCCCAGGCGTCCTGCCAGGCCCAGCCGTGCGCGGCGTGGATCCGGGAGAGCTCCTTGTAGCGGACCAGCAGGCTCGCGGCGGGGTGGTCCACGGCCTTCAGTTCCCAGGACCGGGTGGAGCCGAGCTGGATGCCGGCGTCGGCGAAGGCACGCAGCACCTGGCTGTGCGAGTCGGGGTTGAACGGGCGGCCGCCGAGTGCCTGCTGCAGTTCGGCGGCCAGCTCGGCGAGGAGTCTCGGCCGGCTGCCGGGCACGGCGGGGCGGGGGCCGAGCAGTTCGGTGAGCAGCCGGTCGTGGACGTCGGCGCGCCAGGGCAGACCGTCGTGCGCCATCTCGGCGGCGACCAGGGCGCCGGCCGACTCCGCGGCGATCAGCAGGCGGAACCGGGCCCGTGCGACCGGATCGGCGATCGCGGCGAGCCGGCGCTGCTGCTCGGCGTGCACGGCGACCACGGCGGCCAGCGGGTCGGCGCCGGGCGGCAGTTGCAGCCGGTCCGGGGCGAACAGGGTGTCCTGGCCGTCGCCGGCCTCGGCGGAGCCGGGCTCGGGCAGGTCGGCGGGGACGGGCCGGCCGAGGAGCCGGGCCCAGGCGGCGCCGAGCGAGCGCGGCGCGCCGAACCGGCCCTCGTGGGCCAGCAGCAGGGCCTCGACCAGCCGCAGGTCGTGGCAGCGGGCGAGCCGGTCGGGCAGCTGTGGGAGCAGCGGCGCGTAGCCGGAGTCGGTGGCGGCCCAGACCCAGCGCGGGTGGTCGGCGGCCTCCCGTGCGGCGACGGCGGCGGCGAGGTCGGGCGCGGGGACGGGCGGGCCGAGCGGGGTACCCGCGTCGTCGAGCGGCTGGAGCCGGCCGCCGCGGCCGTGCGGGTCGGGGACGAGGGCGATCCGGGGTGTCACGGGGGGCTCCTTTCGTCGGGACGGGTGCCGTACGAGGGGCGTACGGCGGGCGGAACTCGACGGTAGCGGGTGGGTGTGACAACCGGAGCGAGGCGGTCCGGGGCCGGTTCCCGGGCGTGGCCCCCGGGTGGTCCGCGGCCGGCCGCGGGATCGTCCGGGGTGCCCCGGAGGAGGAGGGGAGCGGCGGTCCGGGAGGTGCTGGCGCGGGGTGGCGCCGGGGGTCCGGGCGCACGGCGGGAGCGGTGCGCCCGGCGGGCGGGCGGGGACGTAGGCAGGGCCGATGACACCGCGTAGGGTCGGCGGAATGACCGAGAACCCGTTCTTCAGGCCGAGCACGCTGGCCTACGAACTGCCGCCGTTCGCCGAGATCCGGCCGGACCACTACCTGCCCGCCTTCGAGCGCGGGATGGCCGAACAGCTCGCCGAGATCGCCGCGATCACCGCAGACCCGGAGTCGCCGACCTTCGACAACACCCTGATCGCGCTGGAGCGCTCGGGGGCGCTGCTGCGCCGGGTCCGCGGGGTCTTCGACAACCACTCCTCCGCCGACACCACCCCCGAGGTGGACCGGATCGACGCCGAGATCAGCCCGCGGCTGGCCGCGCACCGGGACGCCGTCCACCTGGACGCCGCGCTGTTCGCCCGGATCGAGGAACTGCACGGGCGCCGCCACGCGCTCGGACTGGACGAGGAGTCGCTGCGCCTGCTGGAGCGCCGGCACACCGCCTTCGTCCGGGCCGGCGCCCGGCTCGGCGCCGAGCAGCAGGACCGGCTCCGCGAGCTCAACGCCGAACTGGCCGTCGGCGCCTCGGCGTTCCGCCAGAACGTCTCGGCGGACTCCAAGGCCCGGGCGCTGGTGCTGGACTCCGCCGATCAGCTGGCCGGCCTCTCGCCGGACGCGGTCGCCGCGGCGGCGGAGAACGGCCGCGCGCTCGGCCTGGACGGCACGTACGTGCTCAGCCTGAAGAACTTCTCCAACCAGACCGAACTCTCCTCCCTCACCGACCGCTCGGTGCGCGAGCGCCTGCTCGCCGCCTCGCTCGGCCGCGCGGTGGACACCAACGGCCCGCTCGCGATCCGGATGGCCGCGCTGCGCGCCGAACGCGCCCGCCTGCTGGGCTTCGACACCCACGCCGCGTACGTGGTGGCGGACGAGACGGCAGGTTCGGTCGCTGCGGTGGACGCGCTGCTGGCCCGGCTGGTGCCGCCGGCGGTCGCCAACGCCCGCCGGGAGGCGGCCGAGCTGGGCAAGCTGGCCGCCGCCGACGGCATCGAGGAGATCGCCGCGCACGACTGGGCCTACTACGCGGAGCAGGTGCGGCAGGCCTCGTACCAGGTGGACGCGGGGGCGCTGCGCCCGTACTTCGAGCTGGAGCGGGTGCTCCGGGACGGCGTCTTCTTCGCCGCGAACCTGGCCTACGGGGTGACCTTCACCGAGCGGCCGGACCTCGTCGCGTACCACCCGGACGTCCGGGTCTTCGAGGTGTTCGAGGAGGACGGGGCCCCGCTGGGCCTCTTCCTCGGCGACTTCCACGCCCGGGAGTCCAAGCGCGGCGGCGCCTGGATGGACGAACTGGTCACCCAGTCGCACCTGCTGGGCCGGCGGCCGGTGGTGTACAACAACCTGAACGTGGCCAAGCCCGCGCCCGGGGAGCCGGTGCTGCTCTCCTGGGACGAGGTCCGCACGCTGTTCCACGAGTTCGGGCACGCCCTGCACGGGCTCTTCTCGGACGTGCGGTACCCGTACTTCGCGGGGACGGCCGTGCCGCGGGACTTCGTGGAGTTCCCCTCGCAGGTGAACGAGATGTGGATGGTCCGGCCGGAGGTGCTGGCCAACTACGCGAAGCACCACGAGACGGGCGAGCCGCTGCCGGCCGAGCTGGTCGAGCGGATCGGGGCGGCCGAGTCCTTCGGGCAGGGGTTCCGGACCGTCGAGTACCTGGCGGCGGCGTTGCTGGACTGGGCCTGGCACACCCTGCCGGAGGGCCAGGAGGTGGCCGACGCGGAGGAGTTCGAGGCGGCGGCGCTGGCCAAGGCCGGGCTGGCGGTGGCCGCGGTGCCGCCCCGCTACCGGACCAACTACTTCGCGCACATCTTCGCCGGCGGCTACAGCGCGGGCTACTACGCGTACATCTGGTCGGAGGTGCTGGACGCCGACACCGTGGAGTGGTTCGAGGGGAACGGCCGGAGCGTGCGGGAGAGCGGCGAGGTGTTCCGCCGGGAGCTGCTCGCGCGCGGGGACGGCCGGGACGCGCTGGCCTCGTTCCGCGCGGTGGTCGGGCGCGACCCGGAGACCGGCCCGCTGCTGGCGCGGCGCGGGCTGGCCTAGGAACGCCACCGGGGGGCGCTGCCCGGCGGCGGACCCGCCGCCGGGCGTCAGCGCCCTTCGAGGGTGACGGTGACCGCGGTGCCCGGCCGGGCACCCGGGAGGCGGATCCGGGCGGTGCCGGCCCGCTCCCCGGTGGGCTGGTCGAGCGCGACCAGCGCGCCGGCCGGTCGCACGGTGATCCGCACGCCGGCCGGGAACGCGGCGGCGGGCAGGACGAGTTCGGTGGCGTGGCCGGTGCCGTCGGCGGCCCACCGGACGGTGTGCGCGGCGCCGTCCGCGGTGGTGCGCGCGGCCGTCCCGGCCACCGCGGCCGGGTGGGGGCCGAAGGCCGGTCCGTGGCCCGGGGCCGGCCGCCCGGCCGGATCGAGGGCGCAGTAGCCGCCGTCGCCCCGGCACCAGTACCACATCGCCCAGCCGGCGGCGAAGCCGTCCATGGCGTCGACCTGGCGGCGGACCAGCAGGGCGTTCCCGGGCCTGCGGGCGTCGGGCGGCCCCCACTCGCCGACCAGCACCGGCAGCCGGTGCGCGGCCGGGTACGCGGCGATCGCGGCGGTGTAGTCCTCCACGAAGCCGCCGGCCGGGTCCCAGTCGGCGCCGGACTCGACGGCGGTGTCGTAGAAGTGCGGCGCGTAGCCGAGCCGGGGGGCGCCGGGGCGGGGGTCGGTGAAGCCCGGCAACCGGGTCGGCACGCCCTGGCCGACCAGGACGGTCGGTTCGACGAACAGCCAGGCGCGCCGGTCGACCCGGCGCACGGCGGCGATCAGCCGGCGGTACATGTCGGCGAGCCGGCCTTGCTCCAGCGCGGCGGAGGCGGCGGCGAGCACCGCGGGGTCGGTCGGGTCGCCGTCCACCGGGCCGAACGGTTCGTTGAACAGGTCGTAGCCCAGGAGCGAGCGGTGGCCGCGGAGTTCGCGGGCCAGCCGGGTGTAGAAGTCGGCCTGCCAGGCGCGGAGGTCGGGGTCGTCGTAGAGGTGGCGGAAGGCGGCCTGGACGGCGGGCTGGAAGTAGCCGGCGAACCAGTCGTCGGGGTCGGCCTCGAAGGGCAGGTCGTCGTCGCGGGTCGCCCAGAGCGGGACGCCGCGGTCGCCGCCGCCGAACTTCGGGCCGTAGACGTCCTGGTGGAAGTCGACCAGGGCGAGCACGCCGTACCGGTCGGCCCAGTCGAGGAGCCGGTGCAGGCGGCCCAGCTCGGCCTGGTCCAGCCGGCCGCGGCGGGGCTCCAGTCTGGTCCACGAGACGGCCACCCGGATCAGCGTGAAGCCCCGGGCGGCGAGGGACTCGACGTCCTGCTCGGTGGCCTCGGCGTACTTGTCGAGGTTGAAGCCGCGCAGCCGGAGCCGGCGGCCGTCGGCGTCGACCGGGTCGGTGCGGCCGTCCGGGCCGGTGACGGCGGCGGTGGGGAACGCCGCCTGACGGTGCGGTGGCCGGGCCGCGGCGGGTGGGGCGGACAGCGCGGTGCCGGCGATGATGGCGGCGAGCAGGAGGGCAACGGCGGTGCGGCGCAGGCGCATCGGGACCTCCGGAGCGGGGGAGGGTGGGGCCCGATGATGCCGGGGCCGGCATGTCCGGCACAAGGGCGCGGTGGGGAGTCGGCGCCGGGCCGGCGGGGTGTGGGGGCGGCGGGGCGGAGGTGTGGCCTCAGCCGGCTGTCGGCTCCGGCGCCGCCGAGCCGGTGGACAGGGCGGTCGGCAGGTCGGCCGCGGCGGCCAGCCGGCCCCAGAGCAGGTCGGCGAGGGCCTGGACCATCCGGGCCCGGGAGCAGGGCTTGGACTCCAGCCACCAGTCCCCGGCCGCCAGCACCATGCCGGTGATGCCCCGCCCCCAGGCCTCGGCGAGGAGTTCGCGGTCTGCGCCGAGGTCGACCTGGCCCGCGACGGCCCGGGTGATCTCCTCGGCGATCTGGCGCAGCGCCGGCGCGAGCGCGTTCCCGGCTCCGCTCGGGTCGCCCGGCTCGGGGTGGGTGAGCAGCCGGTACACCTGCGGGCGGGACTCGATCCCGGCCAGGTAGGTGTCCAGCACGTGTTCGACCCGGTCGCGCCGCTCCAGCGGTTCGGCGAGCGCGGCGCGGACGGCGGCCAGCAGCCCGCCGGTGTGCCGCTCGGTCAGCGCCCTGATCAGGCCGTTCCGGTCGCCGAAGTGGCGGTAGAGGATCGGTTTGGTGATGCCCGCCTCGGCGGCGATCGCGTTCATGCTGGCGCCGGGCCCGTCGCGCTGGACGACCCGGTCGGCGGCGTTGAGCAACTGCTCCCGGCGGGGCTCTGGGGACATGCGCTGTTCCTTCGCTAGGGCGTTGACACCGGTTACCAAGCAGTAGCAGACTCCGACGATGTTACCCGAGGTAACACCCCGGTCGGCCGCACCCTTCTTCGGAGGCACGCACCCATGAGCACCTTCTCGCTGGACCCGGGCGAGGACCAGCTCGCCGTACGCGACTGGCTGCACGGCTTCGCCGCCGACGTGATGCGGCCCGCCGCCGCCGAGTGGGACGAGCGCGAGGAGACCCCCTGGCCGATCATCCAGGAGGCCGCCAAGCTCGGCATCTACTCGCTCGACTTCTACGCCCAGCAGTACTTCGACCCCTCCGGCGTGGGCATACCGATCGCCATGGAGGAACTGTTCTGGGGAGACGCCGGCATCGGCCTCTCCATCGTCGGCACCACACTGGCCGCCGTCGCCGTGCTCGCCAACGGCACCGACGAGCAGATCGGCACCTGGGCGCCGCAGATGTTCGGCACCCCGGACGACGTCAAGGTGGCCGCGTTCTGCTCCTCCGAGCCGGACGCCGGCTCCGACGTCTCCGCGCTGCGCACCCGGGCCGTGTACGACGAGGCCACCGACGAGTGGGTGCTCGACGGCACGAAGACCTGGGCGACCAACGGCGGGATCGCCGCCGTCCACGTGGTGGTGGCCACCGTCGACCCGGCGCTCGGCGCGCGCGGGCAGGCCTCCTTCGTGGTGCCGCCGGGCACCCCCGGGCTGAGCCAGGGCCAGAAGTTCAGGAAGCACGGCATCCGGGCCTCGCACACCGCCGAGGTGGTGCTGGACGCCGTCCGGGTGCCCGGGCACTGCCTGCTCGGCGGCCGGGAGAAGCTGGACGAGCGCCTCGCCCGCGCCCGGGAGGGCGTCCGCAAGGGCGGGCGGAACGCGGCGATGGCCACCTTCGAGGCCTCCCGCCCGGCCGTCGGCGCACAGGCGATCGGCATCGCCCGGGCCGCGTACGAGGTGGCTCTCGACTACGCGAAGACCCGGGTGCAGTTCGGCCGCCCGATCATCGACAACCAGGGGGTGGCCTTCCAGCTGGCCGACATGAAGACCCGGATCGACGCCTCCCGGCTGCTGGTCTGGCGGGCCTCCTGGATGGCCGCGAACAACCTGCCGTTCACCTCGGCCGAGGGCTCGATGTCCAAGCTGTACGCGGGCGAGACCGCCAAGTGGGTCACCGCGCAGGCGATGCAGATCCTCGGCGGCAACGGCTTCACCCGGGAGTACCCGGTCGAGCGGATGCACCGGGACAGCGCGATCTACTCGATCTTCGAGGGGACCAGTGAGATCCAGCGCCTGGTGATCGCCCGGGCGGTCTCCGGACTTCCGATCCGCTGAGCGGCGGGGTCCGCGGCGCCCGTCGGGTCTGCGGCGTCCGTGGGGTCCGCTGTGTCTGCGGGGTCCGCGGCGCCCGGTGGGGCGGGCCTCAGCGGGCGGCCCAGAAGGCGAGCCCGGCGGACAGCGCGCCCACCACCGTGCCGACGACGGTCTGCGCGGGGGTGTGGTCCCGCAGCACCACCCGGGACCAGCCGATCGCCGCGACCAGCGGGTAGAGCAGCAGCCACCAGGGCCCGAGCGCGATCGCCAGGCACACCGTCGCGCCGCTCGCCACGGCGGTGTGCACCGAGACCTTCCACCAGACGGTGATCACCAGGATCGGGACCAGCGAGGCGAACATCGCCAGCACGATCGCGGTGAGGTCGGCCGGCGCGTCCAGGCCGAGCATCACGCCGAAGGCCGTCGCGACCGAGCCCATGACGAACGGGAGGACCGTCAGCCGCCGCTGCCGGTGGCCGACGTGCCGGTCCTCAAGGGTGCCCCTGCGGATGCCGCGCCGGATGAACAGGGTCGGGATCACGGCCGCGAAGAGCGCCGCGAACGCCGCCCAGCCGAGCCCGTTCCAGCCGTACCGCACCCCGCCGAGCAGGAGGACCAGGCAGATGATCACGTTCTTCGGCTCCAGGCCGTCGGTGATCTGCCGGGCCCGGATCGTCACGGGCGTGGGCTCGGTCATCGCGGTGGGGCTCCAGGACGGACTCGGCGGCGGAACGGTCGGATGATCATATCGACGGCTGCGCGGCGGTACGGCGGCACTGCGGCACGGTGACACGGCGGCACGGTGACACCGCGAGGGCGGCGGACCGAGGCGCGGCGGGGCTCAGAACCGGGGCGGCCGGCGCTCCAGGAAGGCCGCGAGCCCCTCCCGGACGTCGGGCGACTCGCGGGAACGGCGTTCCCAGGGCGCGAGGGCCGCCGCGGCCTGCTCCGGAGCGACGGCCAGGGCGGCCTTGACGGCGCCGATGGTCTGCGGCGAACGGGTGGTCAGCAGGCGGGCGAAGTCCAGCGCGGCGGCGTCCAGTTCGGCGGCCGGGAGGACCCGGTCGGCCAGGCCGAACGCGGCGGCGTCCGGGGCGGGCAGCAGCTCGCCGGAGAACAGCAGGTACTTGGCGCGGGACGGTCCGACCAGCCGGGCCAGCCGCAGCGTGGGCACCGCCGGGTAGACCACGCCGAGCTTGGCCGGCGTGATGCCGAGCCGCGCGTCCTCGGCGACGAACCTCAGGTCGCAGGCGACCGCGAGCTGGCAGCCGCCTCCCACGCAGGCGCCGTGGACCACGGCGATCGTCGGGTGCGGGAAGGCGGCCAGCGCCTCCTCGGCGGCGACGTTGATCGCGTGGTACTCGTCGGCGCGGTCCGGGTCGCCGTAGACCCCGGCGAGTTCGTCGATGTCGGCACCGGCGCTGAAGGTGCCGCCCGCGCCGGTCACCAGCAGGGCGCGCAGGCCGGGCTGTTCGGCCAGGCGCAGCAGCACCTTCGGCAGGGCCTGCCAGATCTCCAGGGTGACGGCGTTGCGCCGGTGCGGGCGGTCGAACTCCAGGACCGCCAGGCCGTCCTCGCCGAGGTGGGCGTTGAGGCCGTCGACGTGGGTGGGCAGCGGGGTGCGGTCCCGCGTCAGCAGCGGCCTGGCGGCCATGGGCACCTCCGGGAGGGTGGACGGGTGCGGCCACTCTCTCAGGACCGGATGCCGCGGTGCGGTCCGGGGCCGCCGGCCCGACGGGTGCACCCACCGGGCCGGGGGTCCCGGACCGACGGCGCGGTCAGGGCGTCCCCGAAACCCCGGGTGTCCCCGAAGCCCCGGGCGTGCCCGAAGCCCCCGAGACTTCCTACGCCCCGGCAGCCTCCGCCGCCCCGGCCGGGCCGCCCGCGGGCTTCCACTCGTGGGTGAGCATCGACCAGACCTCGCCGTCGTGGTGGACGCCGCGGTGCAGGTAGCTCTCCCGCATGACGCCCTCCAGCGTGAAGCCCAGCCGCTGGGCGACCGCCCGGCTGCGGACGTTGTCGGGCCGGTTGTGCCACTCGATCCGGTGCATGCCCCGGGTGGTGAAGGCGTAGTCGATCAGGAGCCGGACGGCGGTGCCGATCATGCCCCGGCCCTCGGCGGCGGGCTCGGTCCAGACGCCGATCTCGCAGGTGCCGGTCTTGGTGTCCCACTGCACGAACATCACGCCGCCGACCAGCGTGCCGTCCAGCCAGATCCCGAAGAGCCGGGCGGAGTCGGCGGCCTGCCGGTCGGCGTAGCGCTGCAGGACGGCGCGGGCCGACTCGAGGTCGGTGGCCAGGGCGGCCCAGCCGATCCACCGGTCGATGTGCGCCCGGCCGCGCTCGATGTGGGCCAGGTACTCGGGGGCCTGCCACGGCTCCAGCGGGCGGAGCACGGCGTTCTCGGCGAGGGGAAGGGCGAACATGGGCTGGCCTTTCGTGGCGCGTCGGGCGGACGCGGTCGGTCCGGGTCGTTCGTACGGGTGATCGTGCTTCGTCCATACATAACAAACGTTTGGTACGTAAGATAGCCCCATGACGCCGGCCCGTGGAGATCATGAAGCCCGCCGCACCGAGGTCTCGCAGGCGGTGTGGGGGGTGCTGTCCACCCGCGGCTTCGAAGGGCTGACGCTGCGGGCGGTGGCCGCCGAGATGGGGGCCAGCACCGGGCTGCTGACTCACTACTTCCCGAGCAAGAAGGCCCTGGTCGCGCACGCGCTCGACGTCCTGGAGCGGCGCTCGGGCGCGCGGCCGAGGCGTGCCGCGCCGGCCGACGGCAGCCCGCCGCCCCCCGAGGGGCTGGCCCGGCTGCGGGCGGCGCTGCTGGACATCCTGCCGCTGGACCCGGCCGCGGTGGCCGGCAACCGGATCTGGGTCGGTTCCTGGGACGTCGCGCTGGCCGATCCGGACCTGGCCGACGCGCACGCGGCGCGGTACGGGCGGGCCCGTGCGGCGATGACGGAGCACGTCGAGGCCGCGCAGCGGCTCGGGGAGCTGTCGGCGGAGGCGCCGGCGGCGCAGCTCGCGGCCGGGGCCCAGGCCTTCGCGCTGGGCCTGGTGGTGCAGGCGCTGTTCGCTCCGGCGGAATTCCCGCCGGAGCGGCAGGTGGCGCTGCTGGACGCCTATCTGGTGGGCCTGGCGGCCTCGGCGGCGGCGGGTGCCGCCACCGCGGACGGTGCGGGTGCGGCGGGCGGTGCGGGCGGGGTCGTCGGGGCCGTTCGCCGGGGCTGATCGGAGGCCGGGCGGTGATGTCCGGTCGCGGCGTAAGGCCCGAAACGGGCATTCCGCCGGGTGTAGTTCGGGGTATCCCCTTTTCGTCGTGTTTTTGTCCGCGGTCATGACACGGATGGTCACGGCATATGCGCGGTGGGTACCCGGGATTCACGGCGACGGGGGGCGCGATGACGGGTCCGGCGCCTGCGGTGGCCTGCGGGAAAAACAGTGTGGCGCCCCCAGCAGGATTCGAACCTGCGACCTACCGCTTAGAAGGCGGGTGCTCTATCCGCTGAGCTATGGGGGCGGGACGGGCGGCACCCTGATGGGCGTGACCGTTGCCGGGACCGGGCGGCGGGCGCGTGGCGCCCGTTGTCCGTCCCCGTGCCTGAGGGTGGGCTGTGGGGGTTGGCGGGCCCTTGCCCTGTCGGGACAGGATAAGGGTGTCTCGATCCTCGGTCGGGCGTAACGACACCGCCGTTGGTGTGTCGGCCTCGGTGGAGCGGTCCGATAATCGCAGGTGAAGGCCGTGAGTGCAGCGGTCTGGCGGTGTTCCGCGCCGGACGTTGTGCAGTCGTTACGGGGCTGTCTCCCCACCCGTTATGGATTCGGCACGGAGAAAGCGCCGCGGTCGAGGCCGGCCCCGGCGCGGGTGGGGGGCCGCATTCGGGTTCGTCCGGTCGGATGACGTGCGCGGACGGTCGGCGGGCCGCCCGTGGGGGTGTCCCGGGCCGGGCGACGATCCGGGGCGATTGTTGTCATGGACCCGCAGATCGGAGGCCTGATGGTCACACAAAGGCTGAAATTCACCCCTGAGAGTGACAGCGGTTTTCCACAGCCCCGAGTTGTCCACAGGATTTCCGATCCCCCTGGTACGGATTTCCCCGAGAAGCGCACTCTCAACGCGCACCGGTCGATTCCGTACGGTGCAACCGGGAGAGCGGAGCGTGGCTGTGTACGAGACCGTCATGACGATGATCGGGAATGCCGCGGCGGCGGCGGGTCGCATCCGGGCGTCCGGCGGAGCGCGACCGCGCACGTCCGACCGGCGCCGACCGGGCGGCGGCCCGACCCGGCCGGAGAGCTCCGGGTGGACGGCGGGGTGTCGCGGGTGGCGGCGCGGTCCGAGGCGGGCGCCGGCCTGTGCGGGTGGGCACCGGCGGGCTTCGACGGGGTGTCCGTCCGGCGCGCTGACGAAGGGTGACCCGGCGGTGGTGGGCGGAAGGCTGAGGGAGCGGGAGTGGGTGGCGGAGGCGGCCGGTGGGCCGGAGGCGAGATCGCCGAACGGTCGGTCGGACACGATCCGAGCTGCTGGGCGGTGACGTTCGCACGGGAGAGGGGCGTTCCGGGCGGGCCCGCGGGTGGCGCCGGGGCTGCGGAGCGTGGGCTCGGACTCGTCGCGGGGAGGCCGCGTCGGGGCGGATCGTGGGCGTCCTACGGGCGGGGAGGGGCTTGGTGGCGGCGGTGTTGGGCGTCGCGCGGGTGTCGTGCGAGGGAAGCGGGGGTGTCGACCGGCGGCGGGCGGGGCGGCGGGCGAGCGCCTTGACTGTCGACAAATATGTTGATCGAGAAGGTTGTTGGGGTCGCCCGTGCAATCCCGTTCCGGTTAAGAGAAAGATCCAGACTTTCTGGCAGGGCGTCAGCTTGTGTGGATACTGGGAGCGTTGATAACGATACAGATACGGAATCGTCCTAATTTCGCATGGGGGTTTCCGGGCCCCTGGGGCTCAATAGGATTCGTCTGGTTCACATCGTGAAGCAGCGCCACAGGGGGCGCGGCAAGCAAGGCGGGCTGCCATCGGCAAGGCCCGGCCCGGAGGGATCCCAGATGTTCCAGAGGCATGGGCGGAGTCTTCCGCGCATCACCACTGTCATGCTCACGACCAGCGTTGCGCTGGGCGGAAGCCTGTTCGCAGCCGGTGCGGCGGCTGCGGCCGACGCGCCGGGAGACGGTGTCACGGCAGTGGTCCAGCCGACCATGATGAGCGAGGAGATCGCCATCGAGGGCGGCCACTCGATCCAGGGCGGGCTGTTCACCCTCAAGACGGCCGACGGTGAGATCAAGACGTACTGCATCGACATCGACCACCCGGTCGACATCACCAAGGCCATCGAGTACCGCGAGTCCGACTGGAAGTCGAGCTCGCTCGGCCGCCCGGAGAAGGCTCAGGACGCCTCCAAGATCCGCTGGATCCTGGAGAACTCCTACCCGCAGGTGACGGACCTCAAGAAGCTGGCCGCCGACGCGGGCGTCAAGGGCGAGCTCACCAAGGAGGACGCCGCCGCCGGCACCCAGGCCGCGATCTGGAAGTTCTCCGACGGCAAGAACGCCACCCCGGTCGACGCCGAGGCCAAGCAGCTCCGTGACTACCTGGTCAGCGAGAAGAACAAGGGCATAGCCGCGGAGCCCAAGCCGTCGCTGAGCCTCACCCCGGACTCGGTGTCGGGCAAGCCCGGCACCAAGCTCGGCCCGTTCACCATCAACTCCAGCGCCAACGAGGTGAAGCTGGCGCTCGCCGGCGACGCCGCCGACAAGGTCAAGCTGGTCGACAAGGACGGCAAGCCGGTCGCCGACCTGGCAGGCCCGGTCGCCAAGGACACCCAGCTGTGGCTGGACGTCCCGGCCGACACCCCGGACGGCACGGCCACGGTCAACGCCGCCGCCGAGACCGTGGTGCCCAGCGGCCGCGTCTTCCTCAGCAAGGGCTACACCCCGGAGAAGCACAGCCAGACCATGATCCTGGCGGGCTCCACCAAGCTCAGCGTCAAGGACTCCGCCAAGGCGACCTGGAAGGCCGCCAAGGGTGCGCTGATCGACAGCACCGCCGTGGTCGAGTGCGTCGCCAACGGCGTCAAGGTGTCGGTCGCCAACGGCGGCGACGAGGCGGCCACCGTCTCGGTGAAGCCGGGCAAGGACCTCACCGTCCAGCCGGGCAAGATCGAGACCGTCGTCGTCCCGGTCGCCGAGGACACCGCCTACGACATCACCGTCACCGGCCCGAACGGCTTCACCAAGAACTTCAAGGGCATCCTGGACTGCAAGACGGTCAGCGTGACCACGCCGACCCCCACCCCGACGGCCAAGCCGTCGACCCCGGCGCCGACCACCCCGGCCCCGAGCACCACCCCGTCGGCGACCAAGAGCGCCACCCCCACCCCGTCGGCGACCGTCAGCACCACGGCCGCCCAGCCCGCCCCGGCGGTCACCAGCTCGGCCCCCGGCACCACCGGTGGCCTGGCCGCGACCGGCGGTAGCGACGCCACCCCGATCATCGCCGCCGTCGCCGGCGGTCTGGTCGTGGCCGGCGGTGCCGCGGTCTTCCTGCTGCGCCGTCGTGGCCGCCACGGTGGCACCGCCGCCTGAAGCACCTCTGCCTGAAGCGCCTCCGCTACCCGGGGCGCCTCTACCCGAGGCGTCTCGACCCGGGGCACCTCCGCCCGGGGCGCCGAGGAGCTGACACCCGGCCCGGCCCCCGCACCACGTGTGCGGGGGGCCGGGCCGGTCCGCGTTCGGGGCCCCGGCGGCGGGGATCGCGTGCACGGAGGGCCGTCCGCATACCCCCCAGGGGCACGGTGCGCGGTTCTGGCCTCCCGGCCGGTGCGGCACAATGGAACGCTGCAAGCCGAATACTCCCGACGACGCCGGAGCGATCTCACGTGGCGGAATACATCTACACGATGCGCAAGGTGCGCAAGGCGCACGGCGACAAGGTCATCCTTGACGACGTGACGCTCAGCTTCCTCCCCGGGGCGAAGATCGGCGTCGTGGGCCCCAACGGCGCGGGCAAGTCCACCGTGCTGAAGATGATGGCCGGCCTGGAGCACCCCTCCAACGGCGACGCCTTCATCTCGCCCGGGTACACCGTCGGCATGCTGCTCCAGGAGCCGCCGCTCGACGAGACCAAGACCGTCCTGGAGAACGTCGAGGACGGCGTCAAGGAGATCAAGGGGAAGCTCAACCGCTTCAACGAGATCGCCGAGCTGATGGCGACCGACTACTCGGACGCGCTGCTGGACGAGATGGGCAAGCTCCAGGAGGACCTGGACCACGCCAACGCCTGGGACCTCGAAGCCCAGCTGGAGCAGGCCATGGACGCGCTGGGCTGCCCGCCCGGCGACTGGGCGGTCACCAAGCTCTCCGGTGGCGAGAAGCGCCGTGTCGCGCTCTGCAAGCTGCTGCTGGAGGCCCCCGACCTGCTGCTCCTCGACGAGCCCACCAACCACCTGGACGCCGAGTCGGTGAACTGGCTGGAGCAGCACCTGGCCAAGTACGCGGGCACCGTCGTCGCGGTCACCCACGACCGGTACTTCCTGGACAACGTGGCCGGCTGGATCCTGGAGCTCGACCGCGGTCGCGCCATCGGCTACGAGGGCAACTACTCCACCTACCTGGAGTCCAAGCAGTCCCGCCTCAAGGTCGAGGGCCAGAAGGACGCCAAGCGCGCCAAGCGGCTCAAGGAGGAGCTGGAGTGGGTCCGCTCCAACGCCAAGGGCCGTCAGGCGAAGTCCAAGGCGCGTCTGGCCCGCTACGAGGAGATGGCGGCCGAGGCCGACAAGATGCGGAAGCTGGACTTCGAGGAGATCCAGATCCCGCCGGGCCCGCGTCTGGGCAGCGTCGTCATCGAGGTGGAGAACCTCAACAAGTCCTTCGGTGAGAAGGTCCTGATCGACGGCCTCAGCTTCACCCTGCCGCGCAACGGCATCGTCGGCATCATCGGCCCGAACGGCGCCGGCAAGACCACCCTGTTCAAGATGCTCCAGGACATGGAGACCCCGGACAGCGGCACGGTCAAGGTCGGCGACACGGTCAAGATCAGCTACGTCGACCAGAGCCGCGCCAACATCGACCCGAAGAAGACGCTCTGGGAGGTCGTCTCCGACGGCCTGGACTGGATCAACGTCGGTCAGGTCGAGATGCCGTCCCGCGCCTACGTCTCGGCGTTCGGCTTCAAGGGCCCGGACCAGCAGAAGCCGGCCGGCGTGCTCTCCGGCGGTGAGCGCAACCGCCTCAACCTGGCGCTCACCCTGAAGCAGGGCGGCAACCTGCTGCTCCTCGACGAGCCGACCAACGACCTCGACGTCGAGACCCTCTCCTCGCTGGAGAACGCGCTGCTGGAGTTCCCCGGCTGCGCCGTGGTCATCTCGCACGACCGCTGGTTCCTGGACCGGGTCGCCACCCACATCCTCGCCTACGAGGGCGAGAGCAAGTGGTTCTGGTTCGAGGGCAACTTCGACTCGTACGAGAAGAACAAGGTCGAGCGGCTGGGTGCGGACGCGGCCCGTCCGCACCGGGCCACGTACAAGAAGCTGACCCGAGGCTGACACCCAACCGTCACAACGGCCCGGCAGACTCGCCCTCCTGGGCGGCCTGCCGGGCCGCGGCCCACCGGCACCGAAGCCCGGCCGGGTCACCGGACGTCGAGGAGAACACCCGTGGCACGCCACATCTACGCCTGTCCGCTGCGTTGGTCCGACATGGACGCCTTCGGGCACGTCAACAACGTGGTCTTCCTGCGCTACCTGGAGGAGGCCCGGATCGACTTCATGTTCACCCAGGCCGCCGCGGCCGGTGCGGGGGAGTTCGCGGGCGGTTCGGTGGTGGCCCGCCACGAGATCGACTACAAGCGCCCGCTGGTCCACCGGCCCGAGCCGGTGACCGTCGAGACCTGGGTCACCAAGATCGGCGGCGCCTCGCTGACGGTCGGCTACGAGATCAAGGACACCGCCGAGGACGGCACCGAGACGGTCTACGTCCGGGCGTCGACCGTGGTCGTCCCCTACGACCTGGCCGAGGGCCGGCCCCGCCGGATAAGCCCGGTCGAGCGGGGGTTCCTGGAGCGTTTCATGGACGAGGAGCCGGCCGTCGCGGCGGTCTGAGCGGACCGCAGGACCCCGCCCCGCTACCGGATGTGAGCTGAAGCGTTGATCAGTACCGCCCCCCTCGCCCTCGCCGGCACCGGGGAGGCCGCCGACCTGGCCGCCTTCCTGGTCCGCCTGCTGCGTTTCGACAGGGCGGCGGCGGTCCGGTTGCAGGGGGTGCCGCGGCCCGGGGCCGGCGGCGGCGTGCTGGCCGTCTTCGGACGGCTGCCGCTGGGCGGTTCGGGCGCGCTGGCGGTGCGGACCGCGCGGCTGGTCGAACTCGGCGGGCCGGTCGACCTGACCGTCTCGGCCGGGCAGCTCCTGGACGGCGTCGACGCGGAGGCCGGCACCGTCACCCTGCCCGGGCCGGTCACCGGCCCGGCCTGGGCCGGCCTGCTGCCGCCGCGCACCGGCTGGCGGCCGGTCGGCGAACCGCCGGCGGCCCGGGTGTATCCCGAACTGATGGCCGCGGTGCGGGAGTTCAGGGAGCGCAGCGAGGCCGTCCCGGATCACCACCGGACCCGTGCCGTGCTGGACGCGCTGGCCGACGAGATCTGGTCCCGCCCGGTCACGGCGCTACCCGAACTGCCGCTGCGCGCCGCCCACGCGGCCTACGTGATCGGGTTCCTGGCCCCGACCGCCCCGCTCACCGTGCACCGGGCCGGCGGCTGGCTGAGGCTGAGCGCCCCGGCCGGGTCGGTGGCGGTCCGTACGGCGGCCGCGCCGGGCGCGGGGCTGGGGCTCAGCCCCGTCCGCTGAGGCGGGTCGGGCCGTCCGCCGGACCCGGCCCGGCCCGGCCCACCGGGTCGGGCCATCGGGTCGGCCGTGCGGTCAGCCCTCGGTGTTGATCATCGAGGCGGCGGCGTACGTGAGGTAGTCCCAGAGCTGCCGCTCCGCGTCGGCCGGCAGGGCGAGTTCGTCGACGGCGACCCGCATGTGCTTGAGCCAGGCGTCGTGCGCCGCGCGGTCCACCCGGAACGGCACGTGGCGCATCCGCAGCCGCGGGTGGCCACGCTGGTCGCTGTAGGTGCGCGGGCCGCCCCAGTACTGCATCAGGAACAGCGTGAACCGCTCCTCGGCCGGACCGAGGTCCTCCTCGGGGTACATCGGCCGCAGCAACTCGTCCTCGGCGACGCCCTGGTAGAACCGGTGGACCAGCCGCCGGAAGGTCGGTTCGCCGCCGACCTGCTCGAAGAACGTCTCCTCGCTGAGCGTGCCACGCCGGATCTCTTTCACCCGACCATGGTCGCAGACGGCGGCGGGGCCGTACACCGGGACCTGGGGACCAGGACCGGAGGTGTACGACCCCGCCGCCGATGCCGACCCCGCCGCCGATGCGGTGGCCGCGGCGCCGGCGCCGCCGCCGGAGGATCAGTCCTCCCAGCGGAAGAGCTTCCACGAGATGCCGGTCAGCACGGCGGCGAAGAGCAGCAGGCCGCCCATCGCCGGCAGCGCGTCCGTCACGCCGCCGCCCCGGGAGAGGACCGACTGGGCGGCGGTGACCAGGTGCTTGAGCGGCAGCGCCTCCGAGATCGCCTTCAGCCAGCCCGGCATGTCGTCGGTCGGGAAGAACGAGCCGGACAGGAACGACATCGGCAGCACGATGATCTGCGAGAGGCCGTTGGCCGCCTCCTCGGTCTTCGCGATCGAGCCGGCCAGCAGACCGATCGACATGAAGGCGATGGTCGCGCAGACCACCAGCGGGATGATCAGCCACCAGTTGCCGGTGAGCCGGAGCCCGAAGAACGGCGTGGTGGCCACCACCAGGAAGATCGCGGTCTGGGCCAGTGCCGTCACCACCGACACCGCGATCCGGGAGGCCACGATCGACCCGGCGCTCACCGGGGCCAGCCGCAGTCGCCGCAGCACCTTCTTCTGCCGCCAGCCGACCAGGGTCAGCGAGGCGCTGAACACCGCGCCGGTGGCCACCGCCCAGCCCAGCAGGCCGGGGGTGAGGAACTGGATCGGCTTCAGCGCCTCGTCCTCGACCTGGCTCGCGTCCAGGGTGTACGCCGGCGGTCGGCCGGACGCGGCCTGGTTGGCCTGCTGGACGACGGAGTTGACGATGCCCTGGACCGAGCCCGCGCGGACCTGGTCGGCGGCGCTGTAGCGCACGACGACCCTGCCGTCCGGCCCCTCCTTGATCATGGCGTCCAGGTCGCCCTTGCGGACCTTCTCCAGCGCGGCGGCCTCGTCGTCGCCCCGGGTGATGGTCAGGACCTTCTCCAGCCCGGCCCGGCCCTCGCCCTGCACCGCGTCCAGGACCTTGACCGCGCCGACCTGCTCCACCTTGGCGTGCGGGCTGGAGGCGCCCTTGAGCAGGGTGCCGAAGAGCAGCAGGAACATCAGCGGGAAGAGCATCACGAAGAACAGCGCGGTGCGGTCGCGGACGAACGAGACCAGCATGACCCGGGAGAGGCTCGCGAAGGCGGAGACCCGCTCGCGTTCGGCCGGTGCGCCCGCCCCGCCCGGTCCGGCGGGCGTGCCCGCCGGACCGGCGGACCGCTGGTCCGGGACGGCGGCGGACCCGGTGCGTTCGGTGGTCATGCGCGGTACTCCCGTCCGGTGAGCTGGAGGAAGACGTCCTCCAGGGTGGCGCCGCGGACCTCCAGGCCGCGCAGCGCGTTGCGCTCGGCCAGGACGGCGAGCACCGGGGCCGGCAGCCGGGTGGAGAGCGAGAGCGAGACGCCGTCGTCCTCCAGCGAGGTGATCTCCGCCCCGGCGGCGGTGAACAGCTCGCGCGCGGTGTCCACGGCCAGTTGGCCGGACTCCACGCTGATCCGGACGGTGTCGTCGATCTCGCGGACCAGCGCGGCCGGGGCGCCGGTGCGGAGGATCCGCCCGCGGTCCATCACCGAGACGCGGTCGCAGAGCACCTCGGCCTCGTCCAGGTAGTGGGTGGTCAGGACGACGGTGCGGCCCTCGGCGTTGATGTCCCGCAGCAGGTCCCAGAGGTTGCGGCGGGCCTGCGGGTCGAGGCCGGTGGTGGGTTCGTCGAGGAAGACCAGTTCCGGGCCGTGGACCAGCGCGCAGGCGATCGAGAGGCGCTGCGCCTGGCCGCCGGACATCTTGTCGGTCATGACGCCGGCCGACTCGGTCAGGCCGACCCGCTCCAGCATCGCGTCGGCGCGCCTGGGGCCGACGCCGTAGAAGGAGCCGAAGGTGCGGATGGTCTCGCGGGCCGTCAGCTTGGTGAAGAAGGCCGAGGCCTGGAACTGCACGCCGATGCGCGGCAGCAGCTTCGGGTTGCGCGGCCAGGGCGCCAGCCCCAGCAGTTCGACGCGCCCTTCGTCGGGCTTGCGGATCCCCTCCAGGATCTCCATCGTGGTGGTCTTCCCGGCGCCGTTCGGGCCCAGGATTCCGTAGAATTCGCCGGCCTCGACGGTGAGTGACACCCCGTCGACGGCTTGTACGTCCCCGTACCGCTGACGGATTCCGTCGGCGGATATTGCAGCAGTCATGGGCAGTGAGCGTACGGGCGCGGGGCAGCCTTGGGCAGAGATCCGGGGCTGATTTGATGATCATTTTTACAATGAACGCCGACCGCCCTGGCCGGACGGACGGTGACGTCCGTCCGGCCAGGGCGGTCGAGTGGCCGGACTGCCGGCCCGGGCGGGCCGGCGGGGCTCAGGCGCGGTGCAGGGTGATCGTCGTCCAGGCGCCGACGTGGACCCGGTCGCCGTCGCCCAGCGGGATCGCGGTGTGCGGGGCGATCGGCTCGCCGCCGCCGTTCACCGTGGTGCCGTTGGTGGAGTCCTGGTCGACCAGCACCCAGCTGCCGTCCGCCTGTTCGGCGAGCAGGGCGTGCTGGTGCGAGGCCCCCGGGTCCTCCGGCGGCACCGAGAGGTCGATCTCCGGCACGGTGCCGCGGTGCTGGCTGCGCCGGCCGATCCGCAGCTGGCCGCGCCCGGTCAGCGGGATCCGGCGCTCGGGGCAGTACGGCGGGAAGAACAGGCCGGCCGCCTCGGGGCCGCTGCGGGCCATCATCTCCGTGAAGTACTCGCGGTCCGCCGCGACCACCGCGAACCAGGTGCTGCGGACCTGCTCGGGGGCCTGCCCCTGCGGCGGCTGGGCCTGCTGCGGCGGCATCGGCGGGGCGAGGTGGAACGAGGTGCCGAACTCGTCGCCGCGCCGGGTCGGGCCGGGCTGGGCGTAGACCGGGCCGGAGTCCTCGCGCGGTGCGGTGCCGGGGTACGGCGCGCCCTGGTGCGGGGCCTCCTGGTAGGCGGCCTCCTGATAGGGCGCTCCCTGCTGGGGCGCGCCCTGGTGCTCCTGGTACGGCGCGCCCTGGTGCACGGGCTCCTGGTACGCGGGCTCCTGGTACGCGGCTTCCTGGTACGCGGGCTCCTGGTACGGGGCCTCCCGGTAGGGGGACTCCGGGTACCCGGCCGCCTCCTGGTAGGGAGCCTCCTGGTACGGCGGAGCCGCGTGGGCGGGGGAGGGGCCCTCCGACCCGTGCGCGGGCGGCGGGTAGCCGTACCCGGCGGGCGGGCCGGGCTGCGGCGGGGCCGCCGGCGGCTGGGGGGCGGCGGGCGGCTGCGGCGGGCCGCCGTACGCCGCCGGGATGTTGAGCGGCGCCGGCGGGGGCGGCGGTGCCTGGGCGGGGACGCCGAAGGGCTGCTGGGCGCGCTGGGGCGCGGAGAGGTCGTAGTCGTACCCGCACTCCTCGCAGAACCGCCCGGTCTGCGGGCTGCGGCAGATCGGGCAGACCACGAGGCCCTCGGTGAGGTCCGGGAAGCCCCGCGGGTTCGACGGCGGCACCGCTCCGGGCGGGACGGCCCCCGGCGGGGCTGTCGGACCGCCGTACGGCGCGCCGTGGCCACCGTGCGCCCCCGGGCCGCCGGGTGCGCCGGCGAGCGTGCCGGGCGGCGGCGGTACCGGCTGCGGCGGCGTCATCGGGAAGCCGCAGAAGTCGCACCAGTCCTCGGCCTGCGACTCATGGCCCCTCGGGCAGATCGGCATCAGGTCCCCCCTCAATTCCAGCAAGCCGGGGCAGTGTCCGGCCGGGGTTGCGGCCCGGTCGGCTCGTCGGCGGTCACTTCTTCACACGGACGGTCTTGGTCGACCGGGTCTCAAGGGTCATCGAGTCGGCCTCGCTCACGTTCTTACGGAACCGAACGGTACCCTCCTTCGGGTCCACCACGTCCACCACCTTCTGCAGCAGCTTGAAGGTGCCCTCGTTGCCGGTCGCGTGGGCGATCCGGACGGCGGCGCCGAGCTTGGCGGTGGCCCGGTCGACGTCCCCGGCCCGGTGCGCCTCCAGCCCCTCCTGGATGGACGAGGCCAGCTCCGCCTGCCCGGTGTAGTGGGCGACCTGCGGGCTGATCCGGGTCGACGAGGCGAGGTCGTCGGTCCAGACCGCCTTGACCAGGCCCTGCGACAGCACCTCCGGCGTCCCCCCGGAGACCGAGGGCGGCAGGACGAGGCTGATCCGGGCGGCGAGCATCTCGTTGCCGACGGCGGAGGACGGGACCTCCACGCAGACGTGGTAGTCGCGGCTCTCGTCGCCCCACGAGCCGGTCGGGTAGTCGCCGGCCCGCGGCCCGGCCTCGGTGCGGCGTTCGGTGAGGTCCTCGACCGAGGGGGCGACCTGCTTGACGAACCTGACGACCGCGTTGGCCGGCGTCCAGATCCGCAGCGCGACGTCGGCGACCTGCTTGCCCATCGCGCCGGCCATCATCGAGCGGAAGTCCTCGGCCAGGCCGGAGGGCTCGGCGACGATGTCGACGGTGCCGAGCAGCGCGGAGGAGATCCTGCGCAGCTCGTCGACCCGCCAGTCGGTGCCGACCCCCCGGCAGTCCGCCGTGAAGTGGCCGCCGACCCGCTCGATCGCGCGCTCCAGGTCGGCGGCGGTCTCGTGCTCGTTGTTGCCGTCGGTGAGCAGGATGGCGTGCCGGATGGCGATGTCGCGGCGGGTCAGGAACAGCTGGTCGGCCTTGGCCAGCCAGGTGCCCATGGCGGTGCCGCCGGCCGCGGTGAGGCGGCGCAGCGACTCCTTGGCCCGGGCCCGGGTGGCGTCCGAGGCGATGGCGAGGGTGCCGTCGCCGGGGAAGACGTCGCGGGCCTCGTGGGTGCCGGCGACCACGGCGAAGGCGACGCCGTCGCGGACGGTGTCGATGGCGGCGGCGGTGGCCTCGCGGGCGCCGCGCAGCTTGCTCGCCGGGTAGTCCATCGAACCGGAGCAGTCCACCAGGATCACCACGGCGGCCGACTGCGGGCCGGCGCCGCCCGGGCCGGCGTCGGTGACGCCGGGCGGGCGGGCGCCCTGGGTGCCGAGCGGGCGGCCGCCCGAGGTGCCGCCGCCGGTCGCGGTGACCGTCACGATGGCGTTCACCTCCCGGGCGCCGTCCGCGAGGAACTCGTTCTGGAAGATCTCCACGTCGAACCTGGGCAGGTTCGGCTTGGCCAGTGTTGCCATGGGCGGGTGGCTCCCGTCGGATGGTCGGATGGTGCGGGCGGTCGGTGGGCGTGCAGCGGGGTGGCGGGTGGCGGCGGTCCGCCGGCCCGGTCGGTGCGTGGCGTCCCGGCCTCCGGGCTCAGCGGGCCGCCGGGGGCCGGACCGGGCGCGGGGGGACGGCCGGCGGCTGCGGGGGGAGGGGCGGGACCGGGGGCAGCGGAGCGGCGGCGGAGCCGATCACCGGGATGTCCGGCAGGGTCGGGTCGTAGTCCTCGTCGTCCGCGCCCGCCGGCCCGGATCCGGCCGCGGTGATCACCGGAAGGTCCAGCGCGGTCGCGGTCCGGCCGTCCTCGGCCTCCGCCGGTTCGGCCGCCGGGGGCGGGTCGATCGGGATCACCGCGACGGTGATGTTGTCGTGCCCGCCGGAGGCGACGGCGAACTTGACCAGGGTCTGGGCGGTGGCGAGCGGTTCGGTGCGGGCGTCCGGACGGACGAAGTAGGCGAGGTCGGTGGCGGCCTCGGCGTAGTTCCAGAGTCCGTCGGTGCAGATCAGCAGCACGCCGGGGACGTGCGGGGTGAAGTCGAGGGTGTGCGGCACGACCTCCTCGGCGTCGGCGCCGAGCCAGCCGGTGATGGCGTGGGCGCGCGGGTCCGCGTAGGCCTCGGCCTCGCCCATCAGTCCGGCCTCGACCATCCGGGCGGCCCAGGAGTCGTCCTGGGTGAGCCGGAACGGCTCGGCGGAGACCCGGTCGTCCGGGATCCAGTACGCGCGGGTGTCGCCGACCCAGCCGATGGTGACCCGGCCGCCGGCCGCGATCGCGCTGACGTAGGTGCAGGCGGGCGCGTTGACGTCGGGCCGGAGCGGCTTGGTGCCGTCGGTGGCCAGGGCGGCCACGGCGGCGGCGGCGTCGGCGATCGCCCGGCGCATGGCCGCGGTCGGTTCCTGGCCGGCCTCCAGCGAGCTGAGCAGCGACTCGGAGGCGGCGTCGACGGCGGTCTCGGAGGCCTGGTCGGGCCGGTCGGAGGAGGAGACGCCGTCGCAGACCACGGCCACCACGACCGGTTCGCCGCCGGGCAGCGAGGTGGCGGCGACGGTGAAGGAGTCCTCGTTGCGGTGGTGCCGGACACCCCGGTCGCTGACCCCGGCGACGCCGCCGAGCGCCTTCTCCATGTGGTCGCGGGGGCGCGGCTGGGCGCGGCCGCAGGCCTCGCAGTAGCCGTCGCCGGTGACCTGCTGGAGCCCGCAGTGTGCGCAGGCGGGGCCGCCGTGCGCAGCCGCGGCGCCCGGTGCACCCGCGGCGCCCTGGAGGCCCGGCGTGCCGTTGGCGCCCTGGGAGTTCTGCGCCGGGACGGTGGGCGTGTCGGGCAGGGTCGGTGCGTGGCCCTCGTCACCGTCCCGGGCTGCGGACCAGCTGGGCGGCATCGCGCCGGGGGCGGGACGGCCGTCGCGGCTCGCCCCGCAGGAGCCGCAGAAGACGTCCCCCGGGTCCATCGGCTCGGCACAGCTCTGGCACACGGTCTGCTGCGGCATCTCTTACACCCACGTCCTGGGGCGGGCGCGGTTGGCCCGCTCCACCATGTCGATCCTGTTCTCGGCCCGGTCGGCCAACCGGGCGAGTACCCGGTATGACTGCTCCAGGGCGAACCGCAGTTCCCGTTCCACCGCGGGCCGTCCCAGCACGCTGACCTCGCCGGTTGTCCGGCCCACGCCGGTCTCGCCGGGTGACCCGGCGGTGACCCAGCCGAGCGCGGCGCCGAGCACCTCGACGGCGAGCTCCTCGCGGCGGCGGTCGTCCAGGCGCAGCGCGGTCAGCTGCTCGGAGCTCGCGCCGAGGTCGGCGCCGAGCGGGTCGGTGGCGGGCCGCTCGCGCAGCCGGGCCCGGACGGCGGCGATCCGGGCGGGGGTGTACTGGCTGGAGGTGGCCGGCACGGACTCCAGGACGGCGACGGCGCCGGCCCGGTCCTCGTCGGCGAGCCGGACCCGGGCCAGCCCGAAGGCGGCGCTCAGGTAGCTCTGGTCGGTGCTCCACACCAGACGGTAGAACTCGGCCGCGTCGCCGCCGTCGCCGAGGAGTTCGGCGCAGGCGGCGAGGGCCAGCTTGGGGGCGGCCTCGCCGGGGAAGGCGTCGTAGACGGCGTCGAAGGCCTCGGCGGCGGCGCGCAGCGCCTCGTGGTCGGGCGCGCCGGGGTCGGCCGCGGCGGAGACCAGCGAGGTCAGGCCCCGGTACCAGACCACCCGCCAGTCGTCCGGGTACTCCTGGTCCAGTGCGGCGAGGGCCTCGACGGCCCGGGTGTGCCGGCCGAGTTCGAGCAGGGCGCGCAGCTCGCGGAGCCGGCGCTCGGCGGAGTCGGCGGGCGCGCCCTCCAGCGCGGCCAGCGCCTCCCCCGGGCCGGTGGCGAACAGGGCGGCGAGGAAGCCGGCGTTGGGGTCGGCCGGGTCGACCCGGGGGACGGGCAGGGCGAGCGCGGCGGCGGCGGGGTCGAGGGCGGCCAGCCGCAGTTCGCCGGGCCGGACCGTCGGTGCGACCAGCTCGGTGTCCACCACGCGCAGTTCGGGGCCGAACAGGGTGGAGGGCGCGGGTCGGGCCCGCCCGTCCTGGAGGGCCAGCACCTCGCGCAGGACGCCGGTGAGCTGGTCGGCCATCTCCTCGGCGGAGGCGAACCGGCGGGCCGGGTCCGGGTCGGTGGCGCGGACGAGGAAGCGGTAGTACGACTCGTACGCGGCGAAGACCGGCACGGACTCCGGGCCGGGCAGGGTGTCCCGGTGGACGGTGGAGTAGCCCTGGAAGTCGAAGCTGAGCACGGCGAGGGTGCGGGCCACCGTGTAGAGGTCGGAGGCGGGGGAGGGGCCGTCGGTGGCGATCTCCGGTGCCTGGTAGCCGATGGTGCCGTAGATCGGGCCGTCGTCGTCGAGGCGGCGGACGGCGCCCATGTCGATGATCTTGAGCGTGTCGCCGCTCTGGATCGCGTTGTCGATCTTGAAGTCGCAGTAGACCAGCCCGCGGGCGTGCAGGTAGCCCAGCGCGGGCAGCGCCTCCAGCGCGTAGGCGATCGCCTGCTCGACCGGCAGCGGCTCGCGCCGGCCGTCCGGGGTGCGGCGCTCGTTGGCGATGTCCTTGAGCGACTTGCCGCCGACGTACTCCATCACGATGTAGCCGTCGGTCGCGCCGGTGCGCAGGTCCGGGTGCTCGGCGAAGTTGATGATGCGGACGATGCTCGGGTGGTCCACCTCGGCCAGGAACCGGCGCTCGGCGACGGCCACCGCCAGCGCGTCCTCGTCCCCGGTGTCCAGCAGGCCCTTGAGCACCACCCACTTGTCGCTGACCCGCCGGTCCACCGCCAGGTAGATCCAGCCGAGCCCGCCGTGCGCCAGGCAGCCCACCACCTCGTACTGGCCGCCGACCAGGTCGCCCCGGCGCAGCTTCGGCGTGAACGAGTACGGCGTGCCGCACTTGGTGCAGAACCCCTCCGGGCGGCCCGGCGTGCCGTTCCGCTCCCGGCCCACCGGGGTGTCGCACTTGGAGCAGAACCGCTTGCGCTCCGGCACCTCCGGGTTCACCAGGACCGCCTGCGCAGGGTCGGCCGCGGCGACGGTCGGCACCGTCACGAGGCCGGCGCCCAGCCGGTGGCGGGTGCCCACGGTGCCGCTGCCCCGGCTGCTGCGCACCGAGACCGAGCGGCCGCTGCCGGTCCGGGTCGAGCGGTGCGAGCGGGAGCGTCCGGACAGCGAACGGGACGAGCCGGTGCGGGTCGAGCCGGTGCGCGAGGACCCGGTGCGCGAGGACCCGGTGTCCGGGTCGAGGACGGCGCGCCCGGTCGGGGAGTGCGCGGAGGTGGTCCCGCCGGAGCCCTCGGGCGGCGTGAGGCCGCACTCGTCGCAGTAGCCGTCGGCGTCGATCGTCCCGGAACAGGCGCGGGGGCACGGCAGGCCCGGGCCCGCCGGGGCCCGGACGGCCTGCCGCGCGGCCGGTACGGCCGCGCCGGTGGCGGTCCTCACGGAGACGGAGGAGGTGCCCGCCGGGGCGAGGCCGCACTCGTCGCAGTAGCCGTCCGTGTCGATCGTCCCGCTGCCGGTGCACTCCGGCCGTACGCACGTCTCGCCCATCACCCTCAGCCCCCCAGTCCCTGTCCCTGTGCCGCCTGTCCGTCGACCGGCTCCCCGCCGGCCGACGCCTGTGCCGCCTCGCCCTGTGCCGGCCGCAGCGACTGCTGGAACCGGGCCACCGCGCCCGCCGCCGCGCGCAGGTCGCAGGGCGCGCTCCAGAGCAGCCAGCGCGCCTTCTCGTACCGCTCCACCACTTCCGGGTCCTCGGCCACCCGCAGCCGGGCGGCCATCGCCTTGTACGCGTCCAGGCGCCCGCGCAGTTCGGCCCGGAAGGCCAGCGGCTGGGTCACCTCGGTGAGCGACTGCCGGGCCCGGGCCAGTTCCTTGGCGGCCGCGTCCTCCAGCGCGTCCAGCAGCGGCGCGAGCCGGTACCACTGCCCGTTCTGCCGCAGCTCCAGGGCGACCACGATCCGTTCGCGCAGCGCCGAGGCCGGGCCCGGGACGGCGGGCACCTCGGTCGCGGCGATCTTCGCCAGCACCTCGCCGCGCGCGCGGCGGGCCTCGGCCAGCGTGACGTCGGCCCGCTGCAGCAGCTCGCCGACGCCCTGCAGCCGCTCCTCGGCGTCGTCGCGCAGCCGCAGCAGGTTCTCCAGCTCCAGCCGGACGCCGTCCAGCGCCCGCCCGGCCCGGTCGAACCGCTCGGTGTCCACCACCCCGGACGGGGTGGCCAGCGCGCCGCCGTCCGGGACGGTCCCGCGCTGGGCGGGGACCCGGGCCGGCCGCCAGAGCGCGAGCGGGTCGCTGCGCACCTCGGCCCGCAGCGCGTTCAGGTCGGTCTCCAGCCCGACCAGGTCGTCGCCGAGCGGGTGGCCGCCGGGGTGCACGCCGAGCGAGCCGGCCAGGGTCTGCACCCGGCGCAGCTCGGCGAGCAGCAGGTCGATCCGGGCGGGCAGCGCCGTCCAGACCGCGTCCGCGGCGGAGACCACCTCCAGCACGGTGGCGTACCAGGAGTTCATCCGGGTCATCAGCCCGTCCAGGCTGACCCGTTCGACCAGCCGGGCGGGCGCGCCGAGCAGTTGCGCGCCGTCCGGTGCGCCGCCGGGCACGGTCACCGCGTCGCCGGTGAGGAGCTCGCTGAGTTCGGCGAGTTCGGGCCCGCCCGGTCGGGCCTTGCGGGCCCGCACCGCGCGGGCCGAGGCGAGCGCCTCCGAGTAGCGGTCGAACAGCGCCCAGAGCATCGGCAGTCCCTGCCCGGCGACGGACCACCGCTCCTGCGTCCGCCCGGACAGCGCGGCGCCGTCGAGCAGCCGCAGCCCCGAGTGGTCCTGGAGGGAGAGCAGCGCGGACTCGACCGCGTCGCGTTCCGCGCCGAGGCGCGCCAGCGCGCGGTCCACCTCCTCCCGGCTCAGCACCGGGCCAGCAGAAGCCGCCAACGCCCTCTCTCCTCCTCCGCCTGCTCCGTGGTTCCCTGTTCCGTGCTTCGCCGCTCCGCGGTCCCCGGCTCCGTCCCGTGCTCCGCAGGGCCTCCGCCGAGATCCGTCCCGACCCTAGCGGGTGCCTCCCGGGAGCCCGCCGTCCCGGCCCTCGGGGTCGTCACTGCGGCATCGGCCAGTAGTGCTCGGCGTCGTTCAGCAGGTACGGCTTGAGCCAGCGGTCGTACGTGCCGCGCCAGGCGCCGCTCGTGTGGTAGTCGCCGAGCACCTGGTTCACCCGGGCCGTCAGGTCGGTGCTGGTCTTCAGCATCGCGATGCCCATCACGCCCGGCCGGACCTCGCCGTCCACCACCCGGACGGTCTGGTCCTGGGCCGCCTGACTGGCCGCCAGGACGTCGTCCGTCATCGTCGCGTCGACCTTGCCCAGCTGCATCAGCACCAGGCAGTCCAGGTTGTTCTCCGGGGTGACGAGCTCCTTGATCGGGCGGTTCTTCAGCTCCTCCAGGGCCGAGGAACCGGCCGCGGCGCAGGCGGTCGTGCCCTTCAGCGCCTCGTCGAGGTTCTTCGCGGTGGACGACTTGGGCACCACCACCCGCTGGCTCATGGTGAAGTACGGCCGCGAGAAGGACACCTGCTCCATCCGCTCGCAGGTGATCGTCATCGTGCGGATGATCAGGTCGACCCGGCCCTCCTGGATGAACTTGATCCGCTCGGCGGTCGGGACCGCCTTGAGCGTCACCTTCTCCGGGTCGCCCATGATCGCGGTGCCGATCGCCCGGGCGAGGTCGATGTCGAAGCCCTCGATCTGACCGGTGTTCGGGTTGCGCGAGCCCCAGCGGTAGCTGTTCAGGTCGATGCCGATGACCAGGCTGCGCTTGGCCTTGATGGCCTTCACCGCGGGCCCGTCCTCGCCGCTCGGCGGCACGCTCCTGTACACGTCGCAGGCGCCCGCCTGCTCCTGCCGGGGCGCCGAGGCCGCCTGCACCTCCAGCGGCGCGCCGCCCGCCGGCGCCGCGCCCGGCGACCCGCTCCCGCCGAGGACCGCCGCGCCGGAGGCCAGCAGCGCCAGCGCCACCGCCGTACGGGCCGCCCGTACCGTTGCCCTGCTCATCTTCCCGTCCCCCCTCTACCGGTACTCGGCCAGTCGGCGGCCCAGCCCGCGGACCGCCGCGGCGGCCGCGAGCAGGCCCAGCACCGCGACGGCCACGGCCGCGGTGCGCAGGTCCCCGTCGACACCCAGGGCCGCGTCCCTGAACCGGCCCTCCTCCAGGGTGGCGGCCCTGGCCAACTGCTGGTCGACGGCGTTGAACGAGGCGTCGGCGGTCTTCGGCACGTCCGCCTCCTTGACCGTCACCGTCGCGTCCAGGGCGCCCTGGTAGTCGCCGTCCTTGTTCTCCAGGTCGCTCGCCGCGGTGTGCCGCTCGCGCCACTGCTGGTAGTCGAGCCGCGCCTGGTCGAGCGCTCCCCGGGCCTCCGGCGGTGCCAGCGTCTGCGCCTCCACCAGCGTGCCGGTCGGCGCGGTGCCGGGCTGGGGGTCGATCGCGACCAGGTGCCCGGAGGTCTTCGACCAGAGCTCGGCGTACTTGGCGCTGGAACCGCGCGCCACCAGGTGCAGGTTCTCCGCCAGCCGGGCGGTCAGTACGTCCACCCGGGCGGAGTTGAGCACCCGCAGGGGCGCCGCGCCCTCGCGCTCCGCGCGCCGGAGCGTGGAGCCGGCGCCGGTCGCGGCCGCGGTCAGCCAGAGCACCCCGGCCAGCACGGCGGCGGTCGCCGCCAGCAGCCCCGGGTTGAACACCCGGTTGGTCCGCCGGAACAGCGCCATCTGCACCCAGACCAGCGCCGTCAGCACGATCACACCCAGCAGGTACCCGGCCCACGGGGTGGCCCGGGCGTCCGCGAGGTCGTCGGCCAGCGCCTCGTTCTCGGCCGCGATGAGCTTCTCGGCGGCCGGCAGCAGCCCGGTGCGCATCTGCTCGGAGGCGTACCGCAGGTAGGCGCCGCCGAGCGGGAAGCCCTGCCGGTTCTCGGCCCGCGCGTTCTCCACCAGCCCCGCGTACACCGGGACCTGCTGGTTGAGGGTGGAGAGCCACTCCTGCGCGGGGGAGGAGGTGGTGGTCCGGGCCGCCGCCTCGGAGATCAGCTGGGACGCCGTCCTGAGGTCCTGCTCGTAACGGGCCCGGACGGCCCTCGGCTCGGCGCCCGCCAGCAGGAAGCCGGTCGCCGCGGTGGTGTCCGCGTCGGCCAGCGAGAGATGGATGTCGGCGGCGGCCTGGCTGAGCGGCTGGCTGTACCCGACGACCCGCTTCGCGGCCTGCGCCCGGGAGTTCAGCTGGGCGGCGGTGAGCGCGCCGAACGCCAGGGTCAGTACCGCCAGCAGCGCCCCGGCCAGCCGCAGCCGCCCCGGGGCCGTCCGGGTGGCCTGCCCCAGCCGGGCGATCGGCCCGGCCGCCACGGCCACCGGGCCCGGGCCGCCGCGCCCCGGCGTGACCGCTGATGAACCGTCGGGCCGCCCCGGTGCGAGCGCGCCCGACCCCTTCGTACGAACCGGTGTCGCCACCAGCCTCACCCTCCCCTGTGGCCCGCACCCGCATTCGGGACCCGGCCGTTGCCAGCAGTATGGCCGTCACTCCCCGCGGCCACACCCGAGTTGCGCCGATCTTGAGCTTCTCCGTACCGCTGCGCGCCGCCGGACCGGGGGTCTCCCGGGCCCCGGGCCCCCAGGGTGCGGGGCGGGCGGCGATCGGGTCGACGCGGGAAGCACCCTATGCGGTTCCCCGGACAGTCGGAGGGCTGGGGTCCGCTTGTGCCGGTCCGGTGACGGGGGCAGCCGCTCCGTACGATGGCGGCATGCGTCTTCTGGGAACGATCTCCGCCGACCGTCCGCTGCTCGTCGTCGCCGTCCGGGAGGAGGCCGCCCACCTCGGCGACCGGCTCCCGGTCCTGCTGACCGGCATCGGCAAGCTCAACGCGGCCGCCGCACTGGCCACCGTCCTCGCCCGGGAGACCCACCCCTCCGAGGTGGTCAACCTCGGCACCGCCGGAGCCCTGCGCCCCGGCTGGGAGGGCACCCACACCGTCACCCAGGTGATCCAGCACGACATCGACACCCCCGCCCTGTTCGCACTGACCGGCCGGACGTACGGCGCCCCCCTGGTCGTCGGCAAGGGCGACGGCCCGGTGCTGGCCACCGGCGACCTCTTCGTCTCGGACCCGGCCGCCCGTGACCGGCTGGCCGAGCACGCCGACCTGGTCGACATGGAGGGCTACGCCGTCGCGACCGTGGCCCACCGCGCCGGCGTCCCGGTCCGCCTGGTCAAGCACGTGAGCGACGAGGCGGGCGACGGTGCCGCCCACACCTGGCGCGAGTCCGTCGACACCTGCGCCCGTCACCTCGCCGACTGGCTCCACGGCCAGGGCTGGTGAGGACAGGTCAGCTCCGCCGGGGCCGTCGGGCCGGTGCCCGTGGTTAGGGTGGCGGGCGTGACCGAGAACACCGTGGCCGATGGCGGCGCGAGCGACGAATCCGTGACCGGTGAATCCGTGACCGGTGAATCCGTGACCGGCGATTGTGGGACCGGCGATTCCGCGACCGGCGGGGTGGCGACCGGGGACGTGGCGACCGGGAGGTCGGCGGACGAGGGCCGTGCGGGCGGGCGGGCCGACCTGCGCCCGCCGGGGGTCGACGCCGACGAGCACACCACGCTGCTCACCTTCCTGGACTACCTGCGCGCCTGCGTGATCGCCAAGACGGACGGCCTGTCCGACGAGGACGCCCGGCGGCCCGGGGTGGCGTCCGGGACCAGCCTGCTCTGGCTGGTGCGCCACCTCACCGCCGTCGAACTGAACTGGTTCCTCTGGGCGTACCGGGGTGACGACGTCGAGCTGTGGGACGACGAAGCGCTCTCGCCCGGCGACGAGACGGTGGCGGAGTCGGTGGCCGCGTACCGGGAGGCGATCGTCCGGGCGAACGCGGTGATCGGTGCGGCGGCGGAGCTGGACCGCCCCGGGGTGCGGTCGCTGCGGCCCGACGGCGAGGCGCCGTCGATGCGTTGGCTGCTGGTGCACATGATCGAGGAGACCGGGCGGCACGCCGGGCACGCCGACATCCTCCGCGAGCAGCTGGACGGTGCGGTCGGTCGCTGACGGTCTCCGGCCGCGACCCGCCGTTCCCGCCGTTCGCGCGGTCCCCGCCGTCCCCGCCGTCGACGGGGCGGGTGGACGCCTCGCTGACGGTCAGTGGAATACTCCCCCGCGCACCGTCGGCGCCGTTACGGCGGCGCCGTGCGTTTTCACACAGGGGGATCAGAAGTTCATGTCATCGTCAGGTAGAAATGCCCGTCGCTCCGCTCGCACCGCGGGGAGTGCGCTGGGGGCGTCCGTTCTCGCGCTGACCCTGCTCACCACCGCGGCCTGCGGTCCGGAGAACAGCTCGGCCGACGTCGCCGTCACGGCCGGCGCGCAGCCGAACCTCGGACTGCCGGCCAATCTGGACGAGCTGAAGAAGTGGAAGTTCGACGACTGGGAGAAGTGGGCGAAGGACTACGCCCTCCCGGCCGCCGCCAAGGGCTTCTGGACCTTGGACAAGCTGCTCAAGGCCAAGCCCGACGAGCCGATCGCGCCGCCGGCGCCGCCCACCGCGCCGCCGGCCCAGCCGCCCGCCCAGCCCACGCAGCCCGCCCCGCCGACGCAGGCCCCGGCCCAGCCGACGGCGCCGGGGGCGCCGTCCGTGCCGTCCGCACCGGGCACCAAGCCGCCGGCCGGCCAGCCCACCCAGCCGGGGCACCCGACCACCCCGGCGGCGCCGAAGCCGTCCGGCACCCAGCAGCCGGCCTCGCAGGCCCCGGCGCCGCCGGCCCAGCCGCCCGCCGGCCAGCCGACGCAGGCTCCCGCCCAGCCGGGACAGCCGTCCCAGCCCGCGAAGCCCGCCCAGCCCGCCCAGCCGGCCGACAACGGCAACGACCCGCTGCCCAAGACGGTCAACGCCCAGCCCCTCCCGCACCCGTACACCAAGCTCGGCGTGCACGGGAAGCTGTTCGCCGACGAGCCGGGCAGCGGCGCGGCCGCCGCCGGCGGCCTCAACCACTTCCAGTGCTCCGCCACCGTGGTCGCCGACCCGGCCCACCCCGGCAGGAGCAACCTGGTCTGGACCGCCGGCCACTGCGTCCACCAGGGCCGGGGCGGCGCGTTCTTCAGCAACCTCTCCTTCATACCGGCGTTCAACAGCAACGGAGCGCTGAGCGGGGGCAAGCAGGCGGACGAGTCCCAGTACGCGCCGTTCGGCATCTGGAACGCCACCCAGGCGGTGACCTCCCCGCAGTGGAAGGCGGAGGGCGGCAAGGGTGGCGACCCGGCGACCCACTACGACTTCGCGATCATCCGGGTGAAGCCCGCCGACGGCGCCAAGTCGCTGGAGGAGACGGTCGGCGGCGCGGTGCCGGTCTGGTTCAACGCCCCGCGCGAGCAGCTGACCATCTCCGAGTACGGCTACCCGGCGGCCGCGCCGTTCGACGGCATGGAGCTCAACCGCTGCGAGAGCGGCCGGCCGTCCCGGCTGTCGTACGAGCCGAGCCGCCCGCCGATGCACGCCATCGGCTGCACCATGACGGGCGGTTCCAGCGGCGGCGGCTGGCTGGCGGTGAAGGACGGCCAACCGGTGCTGGTCAGCAACGTCTCGGTCGGCAAGCACACCGGCGAGCCGAAGTTCCAGGCCGGCCCCTACCTGGACGACGTCGCGGCGGGCGCCTACGACTTCCTCTCCAGGAAGGGCTGAGGCCCCGCAGACCGCCGACGGCCGCCCCTCGCACCGGACTTCCCCGGGCGGGGGGCGGCCGTCCGCCGCCCGGACGCCGTCGGCCCTACGCGCCGAACGCCGCCAGGTCCAGCGCGGCGAGCCGCTCCGGGTCGCTCAGCACGTCGATGGCCGCGATCGTGCCGCCGACCACCGTGAAGGCCATGATCGAGACCGGCCGTCCGTTGGCACCGACCACCACGACCCCCGCCGCGCCGTTGACGAGCGCCGGGCGCGCGTACGGCGAGAGGCTGCGGAACATGACCGCCTGGCCGGCCACCGTGCGGGCGCCGTTGAGGACCACCGGCCGGCGGTCCCGGCCGGCCGAACCGTCGGCGCGCAGCACCACGTCCGGGGCGAGGACGGCGAGCAGCGCGTCGAGGTCGCCGTCCCGGGTGGCGGCGAAGAAGGCGTCGACGGCCACCCGCTGCCGGGCGAGGTCCCGGTCCGGGGCGGGTGCCCGCCCCTGGACCTTGCGGCGGGCCCGGCCGGCCAGCTGGCGGGTGGCCGCCCCGGTCTTCTCGATCAGCGGCGCGATCTCGTCGAACGGCACCGCGAACAGGTCGTGCAGGACGAACGCGACCCGTTCGGCGGGCGACAGCGACTCCATCACGACCATCAGGGCCAGACCGACCGAGTCGGCCAGCAGCACCTCCTGTTCGGGGTCGACGGCGTCCGCGCGCCCGATCAGCGGGTCCGGTATCCGGGGCACCTCGGCGACACCCGCCTCGGCCCGCGACTCGAAGGACTCCTCGCGCCGCCGGGCGCGCGACCGGAGCTGGTTGAGGCAGATCCGCCCGGCCACCGTGGTCAGCCAGCCGCCGAGGTTCTCGACGTCGGCGGTGTCGGTCCGGTCGTACCGCAGCCAGGTGTCCTGGACGGCGTCCTCGGCCTCGCCGATCGAGCCGAGCATCCGGTAGGCGACGGCCCGCAGATGGGTCCGGTGCGCCTCGAAGAGTTCGGCCGGCAGTGCTTTCTCGTCCACCCGTGTCACATTCCTTCGTCGCCGTGGGCCGTCGCTCCGGAACCGCGCGACCCGGCGGCTCCGACCGGAAGATCAACTTCCGGCGGGGAGGCGAAGTGCCCGACGGCGGCGGTCAGGACCGCCCGGCGGTCACCGGCCCGCCGGCCCTCGCCGCCGTCACCACCGACTCCGCGGTGACCACCTTGGCGAACCGCATCGCGTGCAGCACCGTGCCGGTGGCCCGGGCCAGTTCGGCGGCCGGGACGGTGACCCCGTCGGGCCCGGCCATGTCGAACGCGTGCATCGCGTCGATCGGGAAGACCGCGTCGTACCCGAGGTTGCCGGCCATCCGCGCGGTGGTCTCGTTGCAGACGTTCGTGATGATGCCGACGATGACGACCTGCTCCGCGCCCCGCTCCCGGAGCCAGGCGTGCAGGTCCGGCGTGCCGTAGAAGGCGCTGTTCACGGTCTTGGTGATGTGCAGGTCCGGTTCGACCGCCGCCACGAAGTCCTTCAGCTCGTGGCCCGGGGTGCCCTCCGCGAGCGGCCCGGTGGGGGAGACGTGCTGCACGGTCACGATCGGCCGTCCGGTGGCCTGCCACACGTCGATCAGTTCGCCGATCCGTCGTTCGGCCCCGGGGTTGTCGCGTTCGCCCCAGAACGCGGTGTCCTCGAAGCCCTTCTGGACGTCGATGACCACGAGGACGGAGTCGGGGGCGATGGTGAGCGGGGCGTCGAAGGCGCTGGTGTTCGTCATGCGTCCATCGTGCGGCGGCCCCTCCCGGCGGAGTGAGGGGCGGTGGGGCCACCCATCGATATGATCCTGCCAACCGGCAGGGAGAGGGTGGACGGTCGTGCGCACGGTGGGGTGTCTGGTCTTCGACGGCGTCCGGGCCTTCGACTACGCGGTGATCGGGGAGGTCTGGGACAACCGGCCGAGCCGGCCCGGACTGCCCGACTTCGAGCTGCGGGTCTGCGGCCCGGCCGGCGCCCGGGTGCGGCTCGGCGGCGGCCTGGAGCGGGTGCCGGACCACGGCCTGGACGCGCTCGCCGAGTGCGACCTGGTCGTCGTCCCCGGGATGGAGCGGCCGTACGAGCCGCGCGACCCCGCCGTGCCCGCCGCGCTGCGCGCCGCGCACGAGCGCGGCGTCACCGTCGCCTCGCTCTGCGCGGGTGCGTTCGTGCTCGCGGAGGCGGGGCTGCTCGACGGCCGCCCGGCCACCACCCACTGGGCGCTCGCCGGTGAACTCGCCCGGCGCTTCCCGGCGGTGGACGTCCGGCCCGAGGTGCTGTTCACGGGCGAGGGGCAGATCTGGACCTCGGCGGGGGTGGCGGCCGGCATCGACCTCTGCCTGCACCTGGTCCGTGCCGCCCACGGCGAACGGGCCGCCGCGAGCATCGCCCGCGCGATGGTCACCGCGCCGTTCCGCTCGGGCGGGCAGGCGCAGTTCATCCCGTCCCCGGTCCCGGAGGACGGCGGTGCGGACGGGGACGACCCGCTGGTCCGGGCCCGCGCCGAGGTCCTGGCCGCGCTGGACTCCCCGTGGACGGTCCGCCGGATGGCCGGACTCGCCCTGATGTCGGAGCGCTCCTTCGCCCGCCGCTTCGTCGCCGCCACCGGGACCACGCCGCTGCGCTGGCTGCTGGAACAGCGGGTGCTGACGGCCCAGCGGCTGCTGGAGGAGACCGACCTGCCGGTGGACACGGTCGCCGTCCGCTGCGGCTTCGGCTCGGCCGTCTCGCTGCGCCCCGCCTTCACCACCCGGGTCGGCGTGGCCCCGCGCGAGTACCGCCGCGCCTTCCGGGGCCGGGAGCTCTAGGCCCGGGGCCGGCCGCCACCGGTGATCCGGGCCGCCCGGTCGGCTCCGGCGCTCTCGATCCGGGGCGTCAGGCCGTCCAGGAGGTTGGCCAGGCCGAACTCGAACAGGGCGTCCAGGTCCAGGTCGTAGCCGCTCGCTAGGTCCGCCATCAGGCGGGTGAAGACCGGGAAGCGGCCCGAGTCGGCGAGCGGGCCGAGGGCGGGGACCCGGCTGTCCGTCCACTGGTCGGCGGTGACGCCGGTGGAGGACTGGGCCTGTGCCTCCCGCTCCAGGTTGACGGCGATGCCCTCGATGTAGCTGTACAGCAGGACGTGGACGTCCATCATCGTCGTGGGGTCCAGGCCGTGGCCGTCCAGTGCGGCGAGCGCCCACTCGGCGTGGGCCAGCAGGTTGGGCAGCATCAGCGGCCGGGTGACCGGGCTGAGCTGGGCGAGCCAGGGGTGACGCCGGAACAGCGCCCAGAGGGTGCGGGCGCTCAGTTCCAGGCGGGGCCGCCAGCCGGCGGGCGGCTCGGCGGGGTAGGAGGCGTCGCCGAACGCGGCGTCGGCGGCGAGCAGGACGAGTTCGTCCTTGCTGGTGACGTACCGGTACGGGGACATCGCCGAGACTCCGAGCCGGGCCGCCACGGCGCGCATCGAGAGGGCGGGGAGGCCTTCCGCATCGGCCAGGTCGAGGGCGGCCCGGACGATCCGCTCGCGGCTCAACTCGCCTTCCTGCGGGTGCTGGTGCCGAGCGGGCTGGTGCGGACGCGCGGGAGCCGGTGCGTCGGCCCCGGTGGCCGTGGCCGTGGTCGTCGCGGAGGGCGTGGCGGGCGTGGCGGGCGTGGCCACCACGGTGCCGACCCGGGGGAGAGCCTCCACCAGGCCCTCCAGGCGCAGCACGGTCAGCGCCTTGGTGGCGGTGGCGAGGGCGACGCCCCACTCCTGGGCGATCCGTCGGGTCGAGGGCACCCGCTCGCCGGGCGAGAGCTCCCCGGTGCTGATGCGCCGCCGCAGTTCGGCGGCGATGCGCCGGAAGGGGGGCGGGGCTGTGTCCGGTGCCACGGGCAGGGCTCCTCGGGTGAGGTTTTTCGTGGGGGCGGCCGCTCTGTACTAGCTCAGACCCTAGCAGCGCCGATGGCGGTAACGGCCGTGCTGTCCTAGCTCAGAACTGGGCCCAAGCGGCGTGGAGGGCGCTTGCGGCGCCCTGAATTTACGTCGTACATTCAGGGCGCTTACAGCGTACGAAGCCGAACAGGGAGTACCCGTGAAGACCGTCCTCATCTCCGGTGGCGGAGTCGCCGGCACCGCGCTCGCCCACCTGCTGCACCGCAACGGCTTCGCCCCGACGGTGGTCGAGCTGGCCCCCGGCCCCCGCGCCGGCGGCCAGGCGGTCGACATCCGGGGCGTCGCCCTCGACGTGGTCGAGCGGATGGGGCTGGGCGAGCAGGTCCGTGCCGTCCGGACCAGGATGCGCGGCATGTCCGTCGTCGACGCCGACGGCAACGAGGTGCACCGCTCCACCGAGGCGACCTACAGCAGCGGCCGTCTGGACAGCGGTGACGTCGAGCTGCTGCGCGAGGACCTGGTCGCGATCCTGGCCGAACACGTGTCCGGGGAGGCCGAGTTCGTCCACGGCGACAGCATCGCCGCGCTCCGCGAGGACGAGCACGGCATCCACGTCGCCTTCGAGCGCGGGCGGCCCCGCACCTTCGACCTGGTGGTCGGCGCGGACGGACTCCACTCGCGGGTCCGCCGGCTGGCCTTCGGCCCGGAGGGGCGGTTCCTGCGTCCGCTCGGCACCCACGTCGCGATCTTCGAGGCCGACAACTTCCTCGGCCTGGAGGACTGGCAGGTCTGGCACCGCGACGGGGAGGCCGGTTACGGCGTCTACCCCGTGCGCGACAACCGGGAGTTGCGGGTCACCTTCGGCTGGAGGAGCGAGGAGCCCGTCGAGCGGGACGGCGATGCGGCGCGGACGCTGGTCGCGGAGCGGATGGCGGAACTCCGCTGGGAGACGCCCCGGCTGCTGGCGGCGCTGCACCGTTCGACCGGCTTCTACGCCGACGCGATGGCGCAGATCCACCTGGACCGCTGGTCCGCGGGCCGCGCGGTCCTGCTCGGGGACGCCGGGTACTGCGCCTCGCCGCTGTCGGGCCAGGGGACGGGCCTCGCCCTGGTCGGCGCCCACCTGCTGGCCGACGAACTCGGCCGGGCCCGCGCGGCCGGGGAGGGGCACGCCCCGGCCTTCGACCGTTACGAGCGGCGGATGCGCCCGTTCGTCGACCTCAACCAGGCGCTCGCCACCGAGAACCCGGGCGGCCCGGCGTCCGAGGAGTCGGTCGAGCGGGCGAAGAACGCGATCTCCCTGGACGCGAATTGACCCGTGATTCCGACAGCTGAATGCACCATGTTCCTGGTCGCATCCGACACTAGAGTGATCATCACGAGGTCGCGGCAGGGAGCCGGGACCGCCCGATCCGGGGGAGCACCACCATGACCGCCAGCCCGCTGAAGCCGCTGCTGACCCGCGCCGCCACCGCCGAGACCACCAGCGACCCGAGCAGCGTCATGACCCTGCTCGCCGACTGCGGGACCGACGGCAGCCCGATCACCAGCTACCGTTCCTCCTTCGCCGAGGGGGCCGTCGGCGCCCCGGCCCACTTCCACACCCGGGCCTCCGAGCTGTTCTTCGTCATCGGCGGTGCGCTCCAGGTGCTGGTCGAGGACACGGTGGAGACCCTCGGCGCGGGTGACTTCCTGCTCGTCCCCCCGCACGCCCCGCACGCCTTCGCCGCCGCACCCGGCTCCGCGGCCGACGTGCTCTTCGTGTTCACGCCGGGCATGCCCCGCTTCGACTACCTGCGGCTGCTCGGCCGGGTGATGCGCGGCGAGGCGAGCCCGCAGGAGATCAAGGACTCCTCCGAGCTGTACGACAACCACTACGTGGACAGCCCGCTGTGGCGCGCCACCCTGGCGGCCGCAGCCGGCAAGTGACCTGCCGGGAAGGGGCTTCGGTCCCCGGGGCCGGGCCCGGCGTCAGTCGCGGGCCGGGCGGCTGCGGCCACGGGCGCCCCGCCGCGCGTCCGGGCGTCGTCGCGCACGCGCCGACGGCGGCGGTGGTGCGGGTCTCGGCCGGGTGGCCGGGGACAGGCCGGGCGGCGCGTCG